>JAGQUY010000319.1:834-3648 GCA_020438245.1 Bacteroidota bacterium | reverse complement strand
TTTATCAGCACAAGGTCCGCAGACATTTATATGCAGGCGCACAGGCCGAATGGTTGTATTACGATGTGATCAAGACAGAACCGGGAGGCAAACTTGAACAGGGGGTTGCGGGCACCGGCAAGGGTTCGGTGGTTTCCGTTGGTCTTAACGCCAACTATGACACCCGCGACAACAGATCGTTTCCCAGAAACGGCAGTTTTCATTCGGCCAGACTTCAACCGTATCCGACCTTTTTGGGAAGCCGATACGGATTCGTAAATCTGCTCATGGATTATCGATGGTACTTTCCGCTCTTTGAAAGGCAGGCCGTTGCTTATCAATTGGTGACCCGCTTCGGGTGGGGCAACGTACCCTTCTATAAGATGGCCCTGTTCGGCGGCAACGATTTGATGCGTGGCTACTGGGAAGGCCGCTATCGCGACCGAAACATGATTGCCATGCAGGCAGAGTATCGCTTTCATCTTTTTTGGAAAATAGGCGGTGCCCTCTTCGGGGGGTTTGGGGATGTGGCGCACGACGTAATCGATTTTCGAGTCCGCGAACTGAAACCATCCTTTGGATACGGATTGCGATTCGAATTGGGTCCGCAAGGCAGTACGAGTATTCGCATTGATTTGGGCTACGGAAAAAACAGCGCGGCGTTGGCGGCGGGTATCGGCGAAGCATTCTGATTGGAAGTTTTATGAAGAAAATCAAGAAACACCATGAGCGATACTAAGACCGATCTCGTCCATTCTTTTTTCACGGGAACTGCGGCATCGTATGACAGAGTCGTCCACGTGTTCACGCTGGGTTTGGACTACTATTGGAAGCGGGCGATGTATCGACCGATCAAGAAGGCGACAAGAATCCTTGACCTTGCGTGTGGCACGGGAATTCTGACCATGGATTTGGCCGGGAAATTTCCTTCTGCCAAAATTACCGGCGTAGACATCACACCCGATTATCTGCAGATTTACGATGCGCGCGTAAAGAGACTGGGTATTAACGCACAATCTGTTCTGGGAAATGCGGAAGACGTGCGGCTCGAAGGACAATATGACGTGGCGTTGTCTTCCTATATTCCCAAGTACGTCGATCCCGACCGCTTGCTGAATAATATCAAAGCGCATATTACTCCCGGCGGGCTGATCATCCTGCATGACTTTACCTTTCCAAAGCATCCTCTGTCGAGGGGAATCTGGGAAGTATACAATCGAATAATGAATTGGCTTGGTTTGAAATTATATCCGGAGTGGGAAGAGGTGTTTTCCGAAAAACTGACCGTCCTCATTCGACAGACGCGATGGTTCGAAGAATATCCGCCCGCCCTTCAGCGCCATGGATTTGAATTAGTCACGACGAAACATCTTTCCTTCGGAAGCGCCGGATTGCTGGTGGCAAGGAAAAATTAAACCGTTTCCTGAATCCGTGCAACGAACAAGGTGTGCGCAAGATCGGGCAACGCAGAGAAACGACATCGACAGGAGAGCACCATGATACGAGAGTCGCTAAGCCACAAAAAATCCGGATTGGATAAAACTTTCAACTGGCGCGGAACGGAAGTTTCCCGCTTGGAAGGCTTCAGCGATGCGGTGTTCGCGTTTGCCATGACGCTTATCGTTGTATCGCTGGAGGTTCCCAAAACATTTGATCAACTCATGGAAATCATGAGCGGCTTCGGGGCATTTCTGATCTGCTTTGTCTTTCTGATCATGTTGTGGTATGAACATTTTCTGTACTTCAGACGTTATGGGCTGAATACCATGTTCATTATCATTATCAACATGCTGTTCCTGTTTTTGATTTTATATTATGTTTATCCGCTGAAATTCCTGATGACGCTTATCGTCAAGGGATTGACCGGCCAAACACTATTCACCATTCTGCCGAACGGGGAAAAGCTCTACCCGGTGACCCAAACGCAAATGCCGACCGTGATGGTGGTATATGGCCTTGGGTATATGGCCGTATATGCTTTGCTTGGATTGATGTACTGGTATGCATATCGTAAGCGGGGAGAGCTGGAGCTGTCGGAGATAGAGATTCTGACTACCCGATCGGAAGTCATTGGGCAGTTGGCCATGGTCGGTGTGGGCCTGTTGTCGGTTTGTGTTGTCTTGCTGACGGGTTCGGGCGGTGTGGCGGGTGTGACGTATTTCCTGATCGGACCTCTGCGAGGACTGCTTGGATGGCAATATGGACGGAAGCTGAGCAGGCTGAAACTCACGACTCAATGATCTTGCGGAGCAACTCCAGGTAGTTCTGAAGCGCCGTACGGCCGGCCGCGCTGATCAGAATATTTGTCTTGGGCTTCTTTCTCACGAATGATTTCTTGACGCGGACGAGCCCGTTTTTTTCCAGCAACGCGATATGAGAGCTTAGATTTCCATCGGTCAGCCCCAGCCGGTTTTTCAGTTCACTGAATTCGATATCCTCCTGCGCCGCCAACATGGATAGAATACCGAGCCGCGTCTTTTGGTGGATCACCTCGTCAATATGCTCGAGAAGGTCCTTCATGGATTGACTGAGAACGAATCCAGAACGCGTTTTTCTGCAGAATCCAGTTCACCCTCCGTCCGGAATTCGAGCGCCAGGAATTTTCCTTTGAAAGGTATTACATAGGAGACCGTGCGCGACGAAGACGGACCGTCATGATGATCGTAGATGTACTTTTTCCCGTTGACTCCCGCAAGGTTCATCTCCATGACGGGTGCATGACCGAACCACAGATCATGACCTTGAGCGCCGGCTTCGTCGGTCCATCGTACCAGCATCGGAACATTCAGGTAATAACGAAAGATCACTTCCCCGTCGTTCGTTTCGGGTTTGTAT
>JAGQUY010000319.1:0-745 GCA_020438245.1 Bacteroidota bacterium | reverse complement strand
CGAGCATGCAAAGGGCCACAAGATATCTCATACGGCCTCCTTCGGTTTGGCTTCAAAATATTGATGAACATACCAGGCCAGTACGATATGCGTCAAACCAAAACCGAGGGTTAACGCTATTTCGATCCATCCGGCAATGAACAGTGAGGCTGTTCCCAGCAGGATACAAAAGTAGCCGCCCGGTTTGAATCCGGGAACCGAATACGATCCGACAATGGATAATCCGGCTCCGTAGCACAGCAGCCAGACCGATGGAATAATTTCCAACTGAGATCTCGCCATCAGCCCAAAGGTCAAGACGGCGCCGAGGAGCAGCAGTGTTCCAAAATGGGCAAGTCCAAGTTTGACCGGCCTGATCCAAAGAGACTGACCGGTTTCCTCTGCTCTGCCGGCGGTAAAAACGACCATCGCCGAGACGGCCAAGAGCAACGTAATCAGCCAAATGAAAATCAGGGTACCGAGCACGTCGGAGTAGGACTTGTCCCGGGTGAAAAAAAACGTGGTTAGACCGGCGGTAAGTCCCAATAGTCCGATTCCAACAAGTGCAAACGAGGGAATATTGGTAAACCGATGGGACTCTTCCATGGTTTGATGAATGAACTCAAGCTGTTGTTTAGCCCTGTCTTTTTCCACCGGCTTCCTCCTGCGTCGGTTAAAATGTTTACTTTGCAGTACAAAGTACTTTGTAAGAATATTAAATGAAATACAGGATGTCAAGTGGAATTTCGAGAAAATCCAGCCGACC
>JAGQUY010000318.1 GCA_020438245.1 Bacteroidota bacterium | reverse complement strand
CGGACGCCCGCAGTTTTCTCCTGTCGAATAACGACATGCGGTGGTACACCGTATGCCTCTCTATTATGGCCACGCAGGCCAGCGCCATCACTTTTTTATCAACCCCCGGGCAAGCTTTTGTAGATGGAATGGGTTTTGTTCAGTTTTATTTTGGACTTCCCATCGCAATGGTCATCCTCAGCATAACCGCAGTGCCCAACTACTTTCGCTTGAAGGTGTTTACGGCTTATGAATTTTTGGAATCGCGCTTTGACGTCAAAACACGGAGTCTGGCGGCTTTCCTGTTCTTGATTCAACGAGGCTTGGGCGCCGGACTGACCATTTATGCGCCTTCTCTCATCCTGTCTGTTATCCTGGGATGGGACATCGTCTGGACAAATCTTATCATCGGTAGTTTGGTCGTCCTTTACACGACTACAGGGGGCTCACGAGCAGTGAGCTGGACACAGTCCCACCAAATGCTCGTCATCTTCCTGGGAATGACCGCTGCGGCCGTAACCGTTCTGCTCCGATTACCGCCGGACATCAGTTTCAGGGATACACTCCACCTTGCTGCACAAATGAACAAGCTGAATCTGGTTGATTTTTCCTTGGATCCGGATAACCGCTACACCATTTGGTCGGGCCTGCTCGGCGGACTTTTCCTGCAGCTTTCCTACTTCGGTACCGATCAATCACAAGTAGGCCGATACTTGACCGCCCAGTCGATTACGCAAAGCCGTCTGGGTCTGCTTTGCAACGGCCTCGTTAAGATTCCGATGCAGTTTCTCATTCTGTTCCTCGGTGTCCTTGTTTTTGTTTTTTATCTCTTTGTTACGCCTCCTCTTCACTTCAATCCAATCAATGTCGACGCCGTTCGACAAGGGTCATCTGCGGCCGCTTACGCCGATTTGGAATCAGAATATGAAATGGTACATCGCCAGCGTCAGCAAACACTTCGTCGGGTGTTGTCGAGCGAAAGCGGGGCCGTGGCTGTCCTGGAAAATCAGAACTCCCAAATGCAGGCTATCCGAGAGGACGCGCAACAACTGATTTCAGAAGCCGATCCAGGTGCCAGCGTGATTGATACCAATTTCATTTTTCTGACGTTTGTGCTGAACTTCCTTCCGGTGGGTCTTGTCGGCTTGGTGATTGCGGCTATTCTTGCCGCTTCGATGTCCAGCACCTCCTCTGAACTCAACGCACTGGCATCCACCACGGTCGTTGACGTTTACAAAAGATTGATCCGACGGCAGCGACCGGGTACTGAAGGTACGGGAAAACACGAATTGTTGGTTTCCCGCGTTGCAACGTTTTTGTGGGGTGTAGTAGCGATTGGTTTTGCTGAATTTGCCGGGGCGCTCGGTTCATTAATCGAAGCGGTCAATATTCTGGGTTCGTTGTTTTACGGTACCATTCTGGGTATTTTTCTGGCCGCCTTTTACGTGCGAAAAATCGGCGGAACCTCTGTCTTTGCGGGTGCGCTGCTCGCGGAAGCAATAGTTATTTGGTGTTATAACTATACGTCTATCTCTTTTCTTTGGTATAATGTGATCGGATGTGTCGGGGTTATATTGCTTTCTCTTGTGATAGACCCGATCATAAAAAAGACCGCTACGTCCAAGAAAGACGCAGCGGCCTAAACTCAAGGACGATTCCTGCTATTTTTCAAGGCCTCCGAGAATTTGATTAATCCGGGGCTTCTGATTTTCAGGGGCCAGACTCAGCGCTTTCTTGTAATTCTCCACAGCTTTCTTCTTGTCACCCTTCGCGGCCAGTGCTTCCGCGTAGCTGTCGTAGACATTCCAAGAGGCGGGATTCTTCTTCACATTGAGTGCGAAAATCTCCAGAGCTTGATCAACGGCTTGCCTCCCCAATAGGGCGTATCCATAGTTATTGAGTTCGACTTCCGTGGCACGATCGATCGCTCGTTTACGCAACTCCTCTGACTCTTTAGCATTGCCCATTTTCTCAAGAACAGACGCCTTGGTCAACATAGCCGGAACTCCGCCACCGAGATTGATCGCTCGATCAGTCCATGCCAAGGCTTCCTTAAGATCGCTGTTTGTTTGAATACTCATATTGGCTGCCTGCATCAAGGCTTGAGGGTTGAATCCGGGCAAGGTCTTTAATTCGGAACGAATACTTGACATGACCTGGTTATCGTAATCAATCGTTATTTTTAGCGGAATCCGGATTTTTTCCCAACGCAAGTGCAGGGTGCTGGACCTGTCTGTCGTTTCGTCAAATCCGTACGCCAATCTGTCTCTGGACTCGCTTTTCCATTCCGGCTTAACTGTTACTCTCAGCGCATCTTCGTTTTCCTTATAGAAAAAACTGCCCCAGGAGGTGTAGTTCTTACTGAAAATAACGATCCACTCTTTTTCACCGGGAATCATGTGGAGTCCATAAGACCCGGCTTTCAGCGGCTTTCCTTCAACCATAATATCGTGGGTTGTCGCAAAAACCGTATTCTCATTCGCGCCGGCGCGCCACGGAAACGGGTTTCCATCATTGAAGCCCTGCCCCGGCGACATTCCATAAGGCACAAGCTTATTCCATACCTCACGCCCATTGACTGCGGGACTGCCATACTCAACGCTCACCCTGGCAAGACCAACCTGCTGCATAACCGAAGCGCGAGGGCTCGGT
>JAGQUY010000317.1 GCA_020438245.1 Bacteroidota bacterium | reverse complement strand
CAGTGGCTTCAATTCCCTTCCACCTCAGCAATTGTTCACTGATTCCTGCGGCAACGATGGTCTGAAAATCTGCGATACCCTTGGCCTCGATCCTCTTACGGTCAGCTTCCTGTTTTTCCTTCGTCAGAACAAATTCCATGCGCTGGCTTTCCTGATCCGCCCTCTGCTTCTCTTCAATAGCCTGCGTAAGCTGCGATGGAAGTGCGACATTGCGAATGGGTGCGCTTTCCGTGATGACTCCTCTAGGGGCAACCGTCGAAGTCAGCACATCAAGAATTTGCAAACCCAATCGTTCCCGTTCCGTCGAGTATAACGCACTGGCTTGGAAACTGGCGGTAACCGATCTACAAATCGATCGAAATTGGGGAATCAGAATAATCGTCTCATAGTCTCCGCCGGCAATGGTCTTGTATACCCGCGCGGCAGAATCGGGGTTCAAGCGGTACAGAACACTGACTTCCAAACCAATGGTGAGACCCTCCTTGGAAAGTACCTGCATGGTTTCTTTATGCTCCTTGGTCTGCATGGAGTACTTAACAACACGAGCCATGGGATTGACAGCAGAAATACCCGCCGGCAGCGTTCGCTCCGATACGATACCGAAAAAATCAATAACACCGACATGGCCGGCTGGAATCTGTGTAAAACATTGAAACAGCGATGATAGTCCGAAGAGAATACCCACGGCCAGACTCAGTCGGCCCGCATTCTGGCCTGCAACCGTACCGCTCTTTCGAAGGTTGACAGAAACTAGGATCGCACCCAAGGCGATTAGTAGGGAAAAAATGAAAACCATGACGACTCCTTTGTTTTTAATATCTACTCAATTCGATAGATGAATTGCGTGTGAAGGGATAATCTAGGAAAAATACTGCGAATAACAAATCACGGCAGTGTCCTAATTAGGATCTTCGTCACGGTGCACGCACCCACTGCACATCTTGGAATCAGCTTGATAAGCACGTGATCTGTACGTACAGTACTCAACCATTGTTAGTAGATCACCTTCCTGAGGAGTTTATGGTACTATTAGTTGTCCTTCTCGTGATTATAACCGTTGTAGCCATGAATATGGCTATCAAGGCAGAACGTCTCGCCAGATCTTCACAGGAAGATATCAACCGTCTGCGAGCAATCCTCATTCAGTTGCGGCGCGATTTTGATGATTTCAAGTCGGGTGGCGTGCGGACCAAAGAACGGCCGGCAGAGCCTGATCAACCGTCACCGAAAGAGGAGACCGCACAAGAACCCTCGGCACGACAGGTCGAAAAAACGGCCGCGTCCGATGCTCCCACAACAGTGCCGCACGAGCCACCGCCGGCAAACATCCCGCCGTTTGAAAAAAAACGAGTCCATCGAGAACCAACGGCCGTCGATCAGTTTGTCCTTAAACTGAAAGGGTATTTCACCGGCAGCCAGCTTTTCGTCAGCATAGGAATACTGCTTCTCACCTTTGGCGCCGGATTCCTTATTAAGCTCGGAATTGACTACGGTCTTTTTCCTCTGGAACTGAGAATTGCCTGCGTAGGATTAGTCGGACTTGCATTGCTTGCGATCGGATGGAAATTGCGGGATAAACGCGGACCTTTCGGCCTGCTGCTGCAGGGCGGCGGGGTAGGACTGATGTATATGACGACCTTTGCTTCTGCCAAATTATTCTACATCGTACCGCTGGCAGCGGCATTTGCGCTCATGGTGATTCTGGTGTTGCTCGCCGGAATGTTGTCGGTCTTGCAAAATGCCAAACCGCTCGCATTCTTCGCAGCCGCCGGAGGCTTCCTCGCCCCCATTTTGACGTCGACCGGACACGGAAATCACGTCATGCTGTTCAGTTACTATGCGGTACTTAACGCGGGTATTCTGGGCGTCGCATGGTTCAAAGCCTGGCGCGAATTAAATCTTCTCGGCTATGCATTCACCTTTGTCATTGGAGCTCTATGGGGCGTCAATTCGTACGAATCCCAATTCTTTTTCACCACGGAACCGTTTTTGATTCTCTTCTTCCTTTTCTTTGTGGCCATATCCATTTTATTTGCAAGCCGCCAGCCTCCCAATCTCAAAGGCTACGTGGACGGAACGCTGGTATTCGGAGTACCCATCGTGGCTTTTACGATGCAGGCCGGACTCGTCAACGACATGGAGTACGGACTCGCTTACTCCGCGGTTGCCTTAAGCGCGTTCTATGTTGGATTGGCAACCTTTCTCTGGAAACGCGCACAGGAAAACTTCCGATTACTTACAGAGTCCTTCTTGTCAATGGGAGTGGTTTTTGGCACACTTGCCATTCCGCTTGCTTTTGACGGATTGTGGATCGCATCGGCATGGGCGCTGGAGGGTGCGGCGTTGATTTGGATCGGAGCCCGTCAAGGCCGCCTGCTGGCAAGAATCTTCGGCATGCTGCTGCAATTTGGCGCTGGAATTTCGCTGCTCACCGTTTCTCCTCACGCACCGGATGAAATCCCCTTTCTGAACGGATTTTTATTGAGTGCATGGTTGCTTTCGGCTGCAGGCCTCTTCACTCAATATTATCTTCAACGTGCCGATCGGATTCGACCCGCGGAACGAGTTGTTTCTATCACCCTGTTTGTCTTGGGCTTGATCTGGTGGTTCATTCCCGGTATGATGGAAATCGACCATCATCTCCGCCATGAGTTTCCCGGATTCATTCTGTTTTTCACCGCCACGGCGGTTTTGATGATGATCATGGACAGCCGCCTGGATTGGCCTCTCCTTCGAATTCCTTTATTCTTAATTCTGCCGTCTCAAGCCCTTTTACTTATCGTCTTGCGCGCGGATTCTCCATCTTCAAACCCTTTTGCCCATCTGGGTTTTGTCGCTTGGACCGTCACCTTTATCGTGGTATACCGGCAGCTATTTGTGTATCGAAATGCACTGACGGAATCCTATTTGAAATGGCATCACCCGCTGAGTTTCTGGATCGCCACCGCCCTGCTCTCTTGGGAAGGCTCCTGGGTGATGAAACAGTGGATAGCGGACGGAAGTTCCACATGGCATATAATTTTCTGGGGCCTGGCTCCGGCAGCCATGATCTTTGGTTTGATTACGTACGGTCGCCGTATCAAATGGCCGATAGCTGAAAATCTGCGTTGGTATTTGTGGCACACGTGCATCCCGGTTCTGTGTTGGATCGGACTCTGGGCTGCAGTTCACGCAATCGGAAATCCCGGTAACGTCGATCCTCTGCCCTATGTTCCTTTGCTAAACCCGCTCGATCTGACGATTGGATTCATTGCGCTGGTCACCCTTCGCTGGCGGGGACTGAACCATGAACGTCCAATGTCAGCTGAGATAAAACAACTGGTTGTGTTCGGATTGTCCGCTGTTTGTTTCCTGTGGCTCAACGGAATGATTGCGCGCACGGTTCATCATTATCTTGGATACGATTATTCAGCTGCCGTCCTTTGGAGCTCCGGAGAGTTTCAAACATCGATCTCCATCGCCTGGACGCTGCTTGCGCTCGCTCTTATGATCATTGCGCATCGTCACGTGAATCGTTCTTTATGGATCGCGGGTGCCGGACTTCTCGCTGCCGTTGTTATAAAGTTATTTTTTGTAGAACTTGACAAAACAGGAGCCGTGGCCCGAGTCGTTTCGTTCATGGTCGTCGGTGTTTTGATGCTGATCATCGGGTACTTTGTTCCTCTACCTCCCAAACGGTTGGAGAAATCATCATGAGACTCTTTTGGATAACATTGCTTGTAATACTGTTCTTTGGTAAGGAAGAAGAGCCGATGCGGCCAAACCATTTTGCATATGGCCGACAAATTCAAACAAACGAGGAGGGAGCTCTTTTTTCGCTTACAATCCCCGACTATGTTTATCAGTCGGTAACCCGTCCCGATCTCGGTGATCTCCGGGTCTTTAACGGCAGCGAGAATGCCGTTCCGCACAGTCTCCGCAGGTCCGAACAGCAGCTCACTCAACGATTGGAGGACCGCGACCTTCCTTTTTTCCCGCTTGATGAGAAACTTGTCCAAACCCCAGCAACCCTGTCGTTGGAGGTTATTACCAAGACAGACGGCTCCATCGTTCGTCTTCAGACTCGAAGCGGAGGAGCGTTCAAGAACGTTCGATCGTTCCTGATCGATTGCAGCGGTTTGTTGCAATCTCCGGAGGCGCTACTTTTATCGTGGCCCGAAAACACAGAGGGCTTTGTACTGAATGCCAAGGTTCTCTACGGCTCCGACTTCACTCACTGGAAAACACTCGTAGAAGAGACCAGTCTGAGTAACCTCCACTACGGGAATCACACTCTGATCCAGCAACAAATCGATTTGCCGTTCCATCACGCCAAGTACTTGCGAATTGATCTTCCCGTAGGCAGCTCAATGAGTCTATCGTCTATTACCGCACGTTTCCCTGAAACCAAATTGGAAACGCCTCGGGAATCGGTAACCATACCTGCACGCTCGTTTGACGCCGGAAACCGCACCTATATGTTCGATACTCACGCATACTATCCGGCCGATCGTCTGCAAGTGAATCTCCCGCAGCGAAATACGTTGGCCGGAGTGCGAATCAGTGCAACAAATGACACCTTGGGTGCATGGCATGAACGGTTCAGCGGATTGGTGTATGATTTACGTATCGATGGTACTCATCTGCAGCAAAATGCGATTCGCTTTTCGCCCATTGCCTATAGGTATTGGAGGATAACGCTGGCTGAAAAAGATGCCTCCTTTGGTCAGGGTATGCCGGAACTTCGTATCCACTGGCTTCCTAATCAATTGGTATTCGTCGCTCAGGGAGATGGTCCTTTCATCCTGGCCTATGGCAGCGTCGCTGCAGCAGCAGCTGAAACTCCGTTGGAAAAACTTCTCCATGGAGGCACCCTTTCTTCAAACAGCGATCTGATAAAAGCTGCCCACCTCGGTGAAGCGATTACACTTGGAGGACCGTCGGCACTCGTCCTTACCCGGGAGTTCAATTGGAGAACCTGGCTGCTGTGGTCGATACTGGGTGTCAGCGTTCTGTTGCTTGGATGGATGGCCGTCCGTTTGTTCAGGCAGATGAACTCCTCAGTTTAAATCCGCACGCACGCATTGTGTCCCGGTCTCCCATCCACCGTAACGGCGTGTTGCCTTTTTTATGCGAACCGCTCTTGACATGGCGGCGGTTGATGATATATTGAATGAGTACCCCGGTCATGAAAGGCTTTACCGTGCAGTTGCATTGTCGTGTTTTCTTGCTGATCCTGCTTGGTTTGATGTCGGCATGTGAAGACTCGAATACATCGAATATCAAAAACCCCGTCATCGGTTCGTTGAGCGTACTGTCGACACCTTCCGGTGCGTCCATTGCTCTCGACCATGAAGCCACGTCGGAAATTACTCCGCACATTTTTGCAGATCTGGATACGGGATGGCATTCTGTCCGACTCAGTCTTGCGGGATATTTCGAGGATTCTGCCATTGTTTACGTATCCGCCGACAGCGAAGCCGTGCTAAGTTTATCCCTGACCCAACTGTCCGCTCCTCATGGAAATATTTTTATATCTTCCACTCCAACGGGTGCCGGTATTGTACTCGACAATACCAATACGGGTAAAACCACGCCGGATTCGCTCAATAATCTGACGCCCGGCAATCACACCATAAAACTTTCTCTGGCCGGCTACCTCGATTCAACTTTCAACGTGACTGTCGTGGACGGACAAACCGTCAATTCTTCAATCGCATTGAAAACGATTCCCGCAGGCAACATCTATGTAACATCGACTCCATCCGGAGCGACGATATTTCTGGACAGCTCCGACACCGGAAAGAATACTCCGGATTCATTGAAGAATCTTACCCCCGGCACTTATTCGATCAGACTGAGCTTGACCGGTTATTTGGATTCCACGATCCAAGTTATGGTACTCGATGGCCGGACGACAGACACTTTGATTGCACTTCGCGCCATTCCGGCCGGAAATATTTTTGTTTCTTCTGCGCCGGTGGGTGCGGCCATTTTCTTGAACAACGCCAATACGGGAAAAGTGACCCCCGATTCAATCAAGAATTTAACACCGGGTGATTACACCATCAAACTCACACGGAACGGATATCTGGACTCCACCTTCCAAATCACCGTGCTGGACGGTCAGACCAGCAGCGCCTCCATTAACCTCCGAGCGATCCCCGCCGGCAACATCTTTGTTTCCTCGATGACCTCGGGGGCAACCGTCTTTCTGGATAACAACAACACGGGCAAGCTGACGCCTGACTCACTGAAAAATCTTACACCGGGCACTTACTCCATCAAACTGACCCTGACCGGGTATTTGGATTCGACCTTCCAAATCGCCGTACTGGATGGTCAGACGAGCAGCGCCACCATTACTCTTCGTGCAATCCCTGCAGGTCATGTTTTTCTTTCTTCTACACCCTCCGGTGCGGCTATCTTTTTGGATAATGT
>JAGQUY010000316.1 GCA_020438245.1 Bacteroidota bacterium | reverse complement strand
GCCACACAACTGATCAACCTGCCGACAACCAGGACATACGGTGCAAGAACGGCCGAATTTAGAATATTGCATCGTTTCTATCAAATGAACGGAGGCGGAGACAATACACTTGGGTCCTTCTTTGGACTCGACAATGGAGCTATTACAAGTCTCAATCTTGGCGTTTCTATTACTCCAGACGTAGATATCTTGATTCGACGCACCGGATCCGACAAGGACATAGAAATCGGCGCAAAGTACGTTCCATTTCGGCAATCCCGGAGCTTTCCGTTGGATGTGGGTCTTTACGTGAGCCTTGACTGGATAAGTCGAAGAGACGTGAATGCGAGAAACAAGACAGCCCCTAATGTTCAGCTATTGCTGGCCCGGCGTGCCGGACCGGTGTCTTTTCTGGCAGTGCCGTCGATTGCGTTCCGCAGCAACCATGAGACGGGCTTATCTGACAATCGAGAAACAACAGCGCTTGGGTTGGGAATACAGTACGAAGTGCGACCTAACACGGCAATTACTTCTGAGTACATCCCCAGAATCGGCGGGTATCGGGGGAATGCATCCTCGTTGGATCCTCGCTTCAATGCCTGGAGTTTTGGCATTATGTATAAGTTGGGTTTACATGTTTTTCAGGTCCTTTTGTCAAACACGCAAATGCTGCATACAACACAATACATCCCGGGCAGCAGTGAAATTGGCGTGAATAGATTGTTCGATCATGGGCCTAATTTTCACTTCGGTTTCAATATCATCCGGCAATTTAAGTGGTAAGGAATTTTCTATGACAACACGCGTAATTCTGGCAGTTGCGGTATTTCTCATTTCCGGTTGCGGAGATAAAGAAGCCGACGGCCCGCCGGCGGAACCCAATCTTGTCCCGTTGACCGTTCAGTCGATTTTCACTACGAATTGTGCAAAATCCGGATGTCATGCCGGCAGTTCACCACAGCAGGGAATGAACCTTTCCGAAAACACCGCATACGGGGCAATAGTAAACATTACGAGCAATGAAAAAAGTACCGTCAAACGTATAAAACCGGGAGATCCGGACAACAGCTATCTGGTTCAAAAAATTGAGGGAGCTGTCACTATCACGGGCGACCGGATGCCAAAGGATCAGGGTGCAAGCGGCCCGGGTGGGTATTTGACCCAGACCGACATTGACTCGGTACGGGCATGGGTAACTGCAGGGGCCTTGCCCAGATAATAAAAAATGACCGACCCACATGAGAGGGATCGGCCATTCGATTGTCCGGTCGAACAAACAGTTCTATTTCATTAGTACGGCAACCACGGTCCAATACTTTACGGGTTGCCCGTTTGACAATCCCCTCTCAAACTCCCACTGCTTGATGGCAGCGATGGCCGCTTCGTTGATCATCTGATCAAAGTCTTTATTACCGATTCTCTTCGACACATAGATTTCTTCAGGCAATCCGTCCGCGCCGACCAAAACACGCATCGAGACCGTACCACTGATTTTTGCTTTTTTGGCCAAATCAGGAAGAACAGGACTGACTTTCTTGATGGGTTTTGGATCGTTGTCAAGCTCGTTGGCCATTTTTGTAGGCACAAACACGGGAGCAGATGGCTTGGCCTCTTTCTTTTCTACCGGCTTGGCGGCCGCCGCTTTGCGTTGTTCTTCTTCTTCACGCTTCTTCTGTGCAGCGAGTTCCCGTTCTTGCTCCTGACGAATTCTCTCCTGTTGCTTTATTTGATCCTCAAGAAGCTTCATTCTCTTAGCTTCCTTTTCGGCTTCCTCGCGTTTTTTCTGTTGTTCTTCTATGGTCGACAACTCGGCTCCCGGATCCTCTTGAACAGATTCTTTTTCTTTCT
>JAGQUY010000315.1 GCA_020438245.1 Bacteroidota bacterium | reverse complement strand
GTATCAATGGCAATGGCTGTTTTTCCAGTTTGGCGATCGCCGATGATTAGTTCGCGTTGTCCTCGTCCGATAGGAATCATGGCATCAATGGCTTTGATACCCGTCGCCAAAGGTTCCTTGACGGACTGCCTCTCAATGACGCCAAGCGCTTTTCTCTCTATAAGAGACGTGTGTTTTGAGTGGATAGGCCCCTTTCCGTCTTTGGGCTGACCAAGGGCGTTCACCACGCGACCCAACATTTCCTCTCCGACAGGCGTTTCTGCAATACGGCCGGTACGCTTGACCACGTCCCCTTCTTTGATCTCCTCGGATTCTCCGAAGATTACCGCACCCACGTTGTCTTCTTCCAAATTTAACAACATCCCCATGATGCCGTGTGGAAACTCCACGAGCTCGCTGGCCATCGCGTTGGTCAGCCCATAGATACGGGCAATTCCGTCACCTACCTGAAGAACCACGCCGGTTTCATAGGTATCAATCTCCCTTTCAAATTGCGCGAGCTGCTGTTTCAATATACTCGACACTTCATCCGGTCTTACTGACACCGCCATGTTATAGATCCTCGATTATGTTTTGAATAGTCATTGATATCCGTTTAGTCGAGAAACTGCTCACGCAATTTCTCCAGTTGGTGTCGGACCGAGCCGTCAATCACCTGATCCCCGATCCGTACGATGAACCCGCCTATCAACTCCGGGTCTTTGTCGAATGACAACTCCGGTATCTTGCCGGTCATGCTTTTAATTCGATCGGTGAGCATGACAATCTGATCGGGCGTCATGTCAACAACAGTAGTCACCGCCGCTTTTATATGACCCAGAAGCTCATCTCGCTTGGAAATGAAAGATGAAATAATTTCATCCAGCAGACTCTCGCGATTCTTGGTGCACAACAAATAAAGGAAATCCAGTGTCGGTTTGGAAACCGACCGTTCAAACAGCGCTTTGAACGTCTCTTTCTTTTGCGCGTTGGCAATGACCGGATTCTTCAAAAAATGCACCAGGTCTGCATTCTGGTGGACAATATTCTGAATCTTTTTCACATCCTCATAGACTGTGTCAAGCTGGTTTGAATCCACAGCAACGCGCAACAAGGCGTTGGCATATCGGCTTGCGGTTTTCCAATCTTTCATAGCGTCCTAATTTTGAGAAGGCATCTGCCGGATGAAGTCATCCACCAGTTGCTTGTGTTTTCCAGCGTCGAGATTGGCAGAAATTATTTTGCCTGCGGCACCAACCGCCATTTCCGTCACTTGCTGTCGCAAAGACAGTAATGCGGAGTTCTTTTCGTTCTCGATCTCTTTCTTGGCGTTTTCAATGAGTTTGGAGGCCTCCAATTTGGCTTGTTCGGCGATCTCCCCCTTCAGCCGATCGGCCGCTTCCTTTGCCTTCCTGGCAATGTCCTGGGCATCCCGCTCGGCCTGAGCCAATACTTCGTTGTTTTTGGCCATCAAGCTCTCCGCATCACGGCGGGCCTTTTCGGCTTCTTCCAGAGAGTTCTTGATTTTTTCTTCCCTCTCTTGCAGGGTCTTTACGATCGGGCCCCACGCAAACTTACCCAAGAGCAGAAGGAGGAGAGAGAAGGTGATCACGGTCCAGAAAATCAGCCCCGGATCGATATCCAAGAGACCGCCCTTATGTTCCCCGTCACCGGACAACAGCAACCACGCTGCCATTATCAATATGTTCATATCCACATCTCTGCGTTAGAAGTGAGGTTGACAAAAGCGATGAGCAATGAACCCACCGCTTTTGATTTTCAGAAAGTCGTTTTGACCTACTTGAGGGCCAACAAAATACAAATAACTTCGGCGAACAACGCCACTCCCTCAATCAGGGCGGCTGCGATGATCATCGTTGTACGAATATCGCCTGCGGATTCGGGCTGACGGGCACTGCCCTCCAACGCGGCTGCAGCCAATTTACCAATACCCAATCCAGCTCCGATCGTCGCCAAACCGGCACCGATACCTGCGGCCAAAAAGCCTAATCCTAAGTCACCCATGTTCAAGATCCTCCGTTAAATGATGTTTATGGTTTGGATGTTATGTGCAATGCTAAGAGTTTCGTCAATGAGCCGTTCCATGTTCTTCGTGTGCGTGATGTAAACCCATCCCGATGAACAGCGCACTAAGCATCGTAAATATGTACGCCTGCAGAAAGCCTACAAAAAGCTCGAGCACGTAGATAAAAAGCGCAAATGCAATTGAAACGGGTGCTACAAAATAGGTCTTTAATACAAAAATCAATCCAAGGAGAGACAGAATAACAACATGCCCTGCCGTCATATTCGCAAAAAGACGAACCGCAAGAGCAAAGGGCTTTGTAAAAAGGCCCACAAGTTCCACCGGGACCATGATCGGCCAAAGCATCCAGTGTACACCGCCCGTCAGGTGTTTCAAAAACCCGCCCAGTCCCTGTGAGCGGATGGCGGTATATTGGGTGACCAGAAAAGTGATAACAGCCAGCGTTGCGGTAACTGCGATATTTCCGGTCGCCGTTGCTCCGTACGGTATAAGACCTAATAGGTTCATAAACAGGATAAACCAGAAAATCGTCAGGAAGTAGTTGATATACCGGTCGGTAAGTTCACCGAAATTGGGTCGGACAACTTCCTCCCTGATAAAAACCACAATGGATTCCAGAAAGTTGTACAATCCGCGGGGGACAAGGCGAGGTCTGGCAATCAATCCAAAAACCAAGACAAGCAAGACCGCCACAAACCACATCATAACGACATGTTTGGTCGGTGAGAGATCGACGGTCAATCCACCAATGTGGATCGGATCAAAATGCGGCAATTTGACGACGCCGACAATCGGCAGTTCCAATTCATGCGAATTGGTAATATGGTGAAGAATGGTACCGCCGATATCGACTTTTTCGGCAGCTTCGCCAGTCTGGGGTTCTTGGAAAAAACGCGTGATCATTCCGATATACATTCCTGCTATGATTGGCTAACTTTTTTCAGTTGCAATCCACGATTGATAAAATAGATTTCGACCATCTGGAACAACAAGTAATAGATTCCAAACGTCAATATGAATAACTTGATGTCAATATCGAGAAAGCGAATCAATACAACCAAAATGACAGCAATAAGAAGAAGCCGGACCCCCATGCCCCCCATGACAACGCTCATAAAAAGCCGCGCAGATTTGTTGATTGCCCATCGCGTCATGTAGAACCCGGTCAGCACATGGATGAGCGCCAGAAAACAGGCTCCAATGGCAATTAACATTTCATGAACGTCGACGAGGAAAGCGCTCAAAATCAGAAAAACTACCAGCGTGATGATCGAAACAGTCATCAAAAAAT
>JAGQUY010000314.1 GCA_020438245.1 Bacteroidota bacterium | reverse complement strand
AAGAAGCCGTCACAGGTTGCGCAGGCGGAAACCCCGAATCCCATCAACTCCTTTTCCTGCGGAAGGCCGAGCATTTTGGCGGAAGCACCGGTTGAAATAATAACTGAATGCGCCAAATGCTCACTCCCGGAGTCATCCGTCAACCTAAAGGGTCTTTTGGAAAAATCGACTTTTTCTATAAATTTGAAATGACAAACCGTACCAAATCGTTTTGCCTGCTCCCGAAACATCTCCATGAGCTCGGGTCCCATGATGCCCTTTGGAAAACCAGGATAGTTTTCCACATAGGTAGTAATGGTAAACTGACCACCAGGCTGATAAAAAAAAAAAACAACAGGGTTGAGGTTGGCACGCGCCGTATAAATCGCGGCGGTAAATCCTGCCGGACCGGATCCGACAATCACGACGTTGTGAACTTCGGTAGACAAGGGAGACTCCTATAGGTGTAGAAGCGCCATTTTGCGCAGTCGGTTAAACAGAAACCATTGCAGTGGAAATTGGCAGACAATCTGAAGCAGACCGCTGATTAAGAAAAACTGGATGGCATCGCCATATGCAATCATCTCCATCCATAACATCGGGAGTATAGAGAATATTCCAGACAAAAAAAAGAAAAAAGGCGCCCTGCCCAGGTAACATGGAATAGAAAACGGCTTCTCCGCGGTACGGCCGATAACGAAGAACCACAATCGGTCAGCCAACCATCCTGAGGTGAAAAAACAGAATGACAGGACAAGTATCTTCAGCCACTCCAAGGGATGCAGCATTCTTCCGGATAGCATATAACCGAAAAATATCAGTAGGGTCCCTGCGTTAGCCATCGTGAAGTTTCTGAACAGAGCCTGTACCGTTTTTTCAGATCGAGACTGGAGCAGGTATCGCATCATGGTCTGGTGATCGGCAGGAGTCATTTGGGACGTAATCGTTCCTTTCAAAGGATTAGTTCAGATTCAATCAGTATACATAAATCCATGTATTTGGACAAGATAAGCGCTTTTCGGACTCCGTTTTTCCGGTTCAATGAAATAATTATTGCGTTTATGGCGTTAAATTTTTAGTATTGCCGCCTGAGTGGGCTTAGAACAATATGATATAGAAGTCAATCATACTTAAAGGAATAGATCATGAAAGAAGGTATTCACCCGTCTTACCGGACATCGACGGTAACTTGCAGTTGCGGAAATCAATTCACGACGAGATCGACAGTTGGGGATATAAAGGTCGAAATTTGTTCCAACTGCCACCCTTTCTTCACCGGTACTCAGAAGCTGATTGATACGGCCGGACGCGTCGACAAATACAACAAGAAGTTCGCGAAGTACAAAGAAGCTCAAGTAAAAGCTTAGCTTTTTTCCAAAAATTTAAAGGAACCAAACAGGCTCCCTGTTTGAGTTCCTTTTTTTGTGTCCAATTCCAGGTAGTGTCATCTGCAAGAGCGGCGCGTTGGCCTATGGAGAGATAAGGTATCCCAATGATTGACCAATTGGAAAGACTTGTTATTCGTTTCAACGAAATGAATGACTTGTTGACGAGACCCGAAACAGCCTCGAACACCTCTTTGTATCGAAGCTTGGGAAAGGAACGCAGCCGCACAGAAAAGATCGTTGTAAAATATGAACTGTTTAAGAAGTTGAAACGCGACATACAGGGAAACAAGGATATCTTGATGCAGTCAGACGACGCCGAATTACGCGAAATGGCACGAACGGAGCTGACACAGATGGAAACCGAGTTAGATGACCTTGAAAGTGAACTCAAAATGCTGTTGATCCCCCGCGATCCGTATGATGACGGCGACTGTATTCTTGAGGTCAGGGCAGGAACCGGCGGCGATGAAGCCGGAATTTTCGCAGGCGATCTCTTCGGAATGTACAGGTATTACGTCGAAAAGCAGGGCTGGACCGCTTCAGTGATCGACTACACGGAAGCCAACCAGGGCGGCTTCAAGGAAATTATCTTTGAAGTGGAAGGGGAAGGCGCATATGGAAAGCTGAAGTTCGAAAGTGGCGTTCACCGGGTTCAGCGGGTTCCCAAGACGGAAACGCAGGGACGCGTGCACACTTCTGCCGCAACGGTTGCCGTGTTGCCGGCGATTGAAGCGGATGATTCTGAAATTGTGATCCCGACCAACGATCTTCGTATCGATATTTACAGATCCGGAGGCAAAGGTGGACAGAACGTCAACAAAGTCGAAACGGCTGTTAGACTCACCCACCTACCAACCGGCATTGTCGTTCAATGTCAGGATGAACGATCCCAGTTGAAGAATAGAGAAAAAGCAATGAAGGTGCTGAAGTCCCGCCTATGGGATCTCCGAAAACGTGAACAGGATGCCAAGATAGCTTCCCAACGGAAGTCCATGGTGGGTTCAGGCGACCGGAGTGAAAAAATCAGGACGTACAATTTCCCACAGAACCGACTGACAGACCACCGTATCGGCTACACGATGTATGACTTGGAAGGAGCAATGGGTGGCGAGATCGAAAGTGTAATTGAAAAACTGCAACTGGCCGAAAACGAGGCACTACTGAAGGCAGGGACGGCCTGATATTTGGCTTGTTTCTCTGGAATCGCTTCTTTACTTTTTTGAAGTTTCAATGATTTCTGAAACTTCCTAACAACAAGGTAATCATGTCATCGATCGCCGCCTTGAGCAATCATACCCTGGTCAAACAACTTGTCAAGTCGTCAGGACTCGACGACATCTATCAAAAAGTGATGGATCATGAACGCCTATCCTTTGAAGACGGGCTAAGGCTGTTCGAAAACAAAGAGTTGGCAGTGATTGGCTATATGGCCAATATCGTTCGCGAACGCCTCCATGGCAATCGTTCCTACTTTGTCCGAAATCGTCAATTGAATCCTACGAACGTTTGCGAGTATTCATGTATGTTCTGCTCTTTTTATCGCCGCGAAGGCGAAGACGGCGGGTATACAATGACCATGGATGAAATTGCCCAACGAGTGCGGAATGGTATTAGCCACGGCATTCAGGAAATACATATCACGTCTGGCCTGCACCCTCAACTCCCTTTTTCATACTACACGGACATGCTGAAGACCATCAAAACGGAAGCGCCGACGTTACATATCAAGGGCTTCACCGCCGTGGAAATAGAATACTATGCCGGGCACTACAAAATGACGATTCGAGAGGTGTTGACGAAACTGATTGAGGCGGGTCTCGAGGCAATGCCGGGAGGAGGAGCCGAAATCTTTGCCGATCGTGTGCGCCGAAAGATATGCGATCAGAAATCCACGGTTGACGGTTGGATAAAGGTTCACGAGATGGCGCACGAACTCGGCCTTATGACGAACGCCACCATGCTGTATGGTCACATTGAGCGTTATGACGAACGTATCGATCATTTGATTCGATTGCGAAATTTGCAGGATGGATCGAAAGCCAGAGGGTGCAAGGGGTCCTTCAATACATTTATTCCGCTGAAGTACCAACACGAAAATAACCGCCTCAAAAAGCTTCCTCAGGTGGGCGCCTTCGAAGATCTCAAAGTAATCGCTGTTTCACGACTGATGCTTGACAATTTTCCCAATATCAAAGCCTACTGGGTGGTCATCGGGAAGAATCTTGCTCAGGTCAGTCTGAGCTACGGCGCCAATGAAATTGAAGGTACCATACTCGAGGAAACCATCATGAGTATGGCAGGAACTGACAGCAAGCAGGGAATGACAACCGGCGAGCTGGTAAAGCTTATCTCGGATGCAGGTCGCCAGCCAATTGAACGAGATGCATTGTACAATGTCATTAGAGAATTCAGCCCTGAAGACATTATTAATTCCAACCGTCAGGTTATCCTGCCGGTCATGAATTAACCGCCGATTTCTCAATATCTGCATGGGAACCCTCCTTGTTGCTGCGACTGCGATGGAGATTGGCAGTCTTAGCCGAACGCTGGCCGCCGTCGATACAATCCAAACGGGCATTGGCATGATCAATACCGCCTACGTTCTTACCAAGGCACTTTGTCGCAAATCATATGACCTTGTACTCAATATCGGAGTTTGTGGTAGCTACACGGACAGTCTAAAAGTCGGTACTGTTGTTGAGGTAACGCAAGAAATCCTTGGTGATCTTGGCGCAACGACGGCAGACGGCGAATTTCTTGATCTCCAAGAACTGGGATTCCCGCTCTTTGAAAAACCATCGGGTGTCGTTTTTAACACCCTCTCCAATCCGACTCGAATCCGCGACGTATTTCCAACAGCGGACTTTCCGCAAGTTCAAGGACTTACGCTGAATACGACAACAGGAGATCAAAATAGAATAGCTCATTTGCAACGCTTATTCGACGCCGATATTGAGACCATGGAAGGGGCTGCTGTAGCGCTGGTTTGCCAGCGGGACGGGATTCCCTATCTTGAACTTCGGGCCGTATCGAACAAAGTAGAACCGCGAAACAAGAGTCATTGGAATATCGGAGACGCCATAAACAATTTGCATGTTGCTGTAGGGAGGCTATTCGAAAAGCGATGACAAACGTGAATTCCTATTCCCTAGGCTTTTCAAGCTGTCCCAACGATACGTTTATCTTCGATGCTATGATCAACGGAAAAATTGACGCAGGCGATCTTCACTTTGAGGTGAAGATAGAAGACGTTGAATCACTGAACCGGCATGCGCTCTCCGGCACCATGGATGTTCTCAAAATCAGCTATCACACCCTTCTCCACGTAAAAAATGAATACACCTTGCTGCATTCAGGGAGCGCTCTTGGTCACGGCTGCGGTCCCCTCATTATTGCCAGAACTCCCCTGGATATCAGAGTGCTCGACGACAACCGGATCGGAATACCCGGCAAATACACAACAGCCAACTTGCTTCTCCAACTCTATTATGGAAAACCGCTTTCCGCAAGAACCTACGTGTTTAGTGATATTGAGGAGGCCTTGCTTGACTCAGAAATTGATGCCGGTGTCATTATTCATGAAAATCGATTTACGTACGAATCAAAGGGCTTGGTGAAAATCGTTGATTTAGGAGAATTTTGGGAGACCGGTTTTGGACTTCCCCTTCCCCTAGGCTGTATTGTCGCGAAAAAGACTCTTGGGACGCCAGCAATCCAAGCCATTGAATACACCTTAAGAAAGAGCGTCCAATTTGCCATGGATCATCCTGGGGAAACTATGGGCTTTGTCAAAAAACATGCTCAAGAACTCAACGATGACATTATCAAAAAACATATTGATCTCTATGTGAATGGATATACTCTTGATATTGGAACGATCGGACAGAAAGCCATAGAGTGCCTGAATAGGCAGGCTTCAGCTATACTTGCGGCACCGGCTTGACAAACACCTCCCATTTCTATATATTGGCACGCTTTTTTAAAAAGGAACCGTGGTGTCCACAAATCTGAAAAAACTGCAGGCAAAGAAATCCAAGAAATCCGCTTTGCCCTTTACCGCTGAAAACTACTACCTGTTTTTTGCGGGACTATTTGTCATCATTGTAGGTTATATTTGTATGGCGACTGGCCCCGTTAACGGTTTCATATCATTGACCTTATCTCCGATCCTTGTATCCATCGGGTACTTGGTTCTGATCCCGGTGTCTCTCATATATCGCAAGAAGATTGATTCAAATACTTGAAAGGAACAATCATGAAACTTCTGGGAATTGGTTTGACCGTTGCTCTGTTGTTAGCGGGATGTAAGTCCGAACAGAAAACCGAAAAAGCCATAGTGAAGGTTTCCTCAGCCATCTGTGGTGAATGTGCAACGACAATTAAGACAGCTGTCCTGAAGTTGGATGGTGTCAAAGCGGTCGAGGTAGATACCAAAGAGAAGTTGGCCACCGTGGAATATGTCCTTGCTTCCGTCAAGGTAAGCGATATTGAGGATGCTATCGTAAAAGCCGGATACTCAGCCAACGAAAAGCAGGCAGATCAAGAAGCGTACGAAAAACTACCGGATTGCTGCAAAAAAGAATAACCAGCAATAAACTATTTTCATTTGGTGAAGAGAACGCCGAAGGGCGTTCTCTTTCTTTTTATGCGTGAATTTCTAAAAGCATTTTTTCTGCAAAACGAGTCGCAGGTGACGGAGACGCCGGCCGGCTTGACCGTGGATCTTTCTCCGGCGATGAAGACGCTGTTCGGTCAGGACCTCCTTCAACTGGTGTTTGATGCACGGGACGTGGACGAATCATCCGAGCTGGTAACACATGGTTCCTATGTATTCAATACGATTTACCAGCACCTTCAAACCGCCGGACAAAAAGTTGTGGGCCGATTGGATGAGCTCCACGAAATTGACCGTGGTGCGTTTGTGAAGAAAGTGCAGATAGTGAATGGAGAGGTTCGTTCGTTCAAAATGGCCAAAGAGAAGACGGCCGATCTACTGTTCAACCTTAAAGTTAGTTACCTTTCCGATGAAAAATCGGAGGAGATTTTAGTACTTGGTGTAGATGAGCACGGCGTGATCTTTGACGCCTCAACCTACTACCGTGAGGATGTTCTAAGAAAGCATGTCACTGCCCTTCCTACAAAAGGCTCTATTGACCTCAGCAGAAAGAGCATTGAAGCTCAGTTCAGATCCTGTCTCAAGACGGCCTCTGCCCGAGCCCTTGAAAGTGGAAGGACACTGCAACAGGACATCTTGAAACGGCTTCACCACACGGTGGCACGTTTGAAGGGATACTACACGGCCCAAATCCAGGAACTCCACAGAAATCAACCTTCCTATGAAGAGCGTCGGGTAATTCTGGAACGTGAATACGAGCACAAACTCAAGGAGGAAATTGATAATCATAAGCTCCGGATTGTCCTGAAGTTACTCAGCTTTCAAATCATCGAACGGACTGAACTCAGGGCGGTTATGAAATTGAAAACGGTCGGCATATCAGAAGAACAGCCGTTTCAGATGATCTTCGATACGTTCACAGGTACGCTGGACTACGGAGAGTGCCCCACTTGCCGGCGCTCAATGGATAGTATTGTCCTGGATACGGACGGGCGGATAGGCTGTCGTGAGTGGGTGTTCACATGTTCTTCGTGCAAGAAACCCCGTGCGCGAAAAATCGCTCCTATGGGTTGCCACGTCTGTGAATCCCCTCTATGCGAGAATTGTTTGACCCGCTGCAGTTCCTGTTTGAAACCGGTTTGTGGGAATCACACTGCCGTCTGCGCCATTGGTGAAGAGCTCATGTGTTCCGACTGTTCGGTACAGTGCAGCGTCTGCGGGCGTGAACTATGCAACGACCATAGCTTTGAGTGCGCGGCCAGTAAAACCGTGATCTGTTTCGAAGACCGGGTTATTTGTCGTAAGTGTCGGAAGGTCTACTCAAAAGACTACGTTTCGGGTTTAGCAAAGGGCACGAAGTT
>JAGQUY010000313.1 GCA_020438245.1 Bacteroidota bacterium | reverse complement strand
AATGGCAAAGAATCCGCCTTCAAGATCAACGTACTCTATCGTACCTTGTTTCCAGGAGAGTAACTCCGATGATTGACTTGTCGATTCGTCAACACCGGCCGGATACTGACAGCCGATCAGGAACAAGACAACCGAGAAAATGAATGTTTTCATGGTACCTCCACGAATTGCGACTGTCTTATCTACAATTCGCGTGCCGAACGAACGACACGGGTAAGTTACTGTTAAATTAACAGTTAATTTTCCTTGGATCGATCAGATAGCCTCGGAAATCCGATGGGGTGTCAGATATCGGAGGGATGGTCGGTTGGGTACGAAAGAGGCGAGGTTGGATTCCGGGCGAAACAGGAAATTGTCAATCGGAGAGTTTCTCTTTGACAGCTTTGGCATAGCGGCCGTTCGGCGCGATCTTCAAATACAACCTAAAGTATTTGTCCGCATCCGCCTTCATCATTTTCTTGAAAAAGCATTGACCCAGATTGTATGCAGACGGAGAGAAGTTGGGATCCGTTGCCAACGCCTTTTGGTACGCATCGATCGCGTCATCGATAAGATCTTTAGCAAAAAGTCCATCGCCGAGGCTATCGTAAGAATTTGGATCGTTCGGCTGAACCTCGACCATTTTTCTGAATTGGACGATGGCATCGTCAACCCTGTCTTTTTTCAAATAGAGGTATCCGAGACGATTATAGGGTTGGTTGCTTTTTGGATTGGCCTCCGCCGCTTTGGAGCAGTAGATCTCCATGGATGTAACGTCATCATCTTTTTCTGCTATTCCGGCCAGTGCCAGATAACCTTGAAACGCATCGAGCTTCAGGATCTCTTGTGCCTGATCTCTTGCTTTGGATATGCTTCCGCCCATGATTCCGGGTGCAATGAGGTAGTACTGTAATAGTCCCTGGCGGGCATCGATCAGCGTGCCATCCAGTGCCACCGCCTTTTCAAACGCTGATTTCACTTTGGGCGCCGTAATCATTTGAATCGCGAAGTTACTGGTTCGCGCTTTCAACCCGTACGCCTGCCCAAGGTCAAAAAAGTACTTGGCATTGTTCGGGTCCCCATCGACTGCCTTTTCCAGGTATTGGACGGCTTTGTCATAATCGAGGTCGCTTCTCATGGAGATCATTCCCAAATAGTAATTGGCTTCCGCACCTTTCGGATTTTGTTTGAGTTGATGCTCGAACAGGACCTTTGACTCCGCAAAACTCCCGTTGAGATAGAGCGTTCGCGCATCCTGAGTCGTTTGTGCTTGAATGGAAAGACACATCAAGAATAAAAGGGGCGGAGCGATATGGACGTACTTCATACTGAACGAGTTTCCAGAAATCACTGTTTCTACTCGAATACGAGATTGATAAGAGTGATGTTTCAACCCCGAAGGACGAAGCCGGCAATTGACTATGGCGACCCGTACGGTTATTATTGGACATGCCCATACGTAAACGCTCGTTTCAAGAAATCAAATCTCAACGACACTCGCCTGATTCTCTGAAATCCGTCGAACGATTTCCGGTTTTTGTCATCCTGGAAAACATTCGCAGCATGTACAATGTTGGCGCGATCTTCCGCACTTCGGATGCAGCCTGCATCAGTGAACTTCTTCTATGCGGATATACCGCCAAACCGCCTCGAAAGGAAATTGATAAAACAGCACTTGGTGCGACAGAAACGGTGCCCTGGAAATATTTTCCCGGGGCTCTGGACGCGATTTCTTACCTCAAAGAGAAAGGCGTCACCGTTATGGCCTTGGAACACTGCGATGAAAGTCAGGACCTCATGACAATGGAGTGCCCCTTCCCTGTTGGTCTGGTCGTCGGAAATGAAGTCGACGGAATCAGCGAAGCAGTGGTGGCGGCTTGTGATCTGGCGTGTGAAATTCCTATGCACGGAGTAAAACAATCCTTGAACGTGGCGGTTGCCTACGGCGTTGCCGTATTTCAGTTGCTTGAGAAAATACGCCAGAACAACAACCCTTAGATGCAGCAAGAAGGCGAAAATTCAGTTGTTGGATTATCGATGTTCGGGCGCTTTGCGCTGTACGAAGTTGCTTTTCGATTCGTCGACCGCTAAATTGAACAAAAGGACTCTTATGATAGACCTCCAAAATAGGACTTTGCGCGAAACCGACATCGACCCCGCACTCGATCTTTTCGAAGAAATCGAGCGCCTCAAGAAGGAAATGAATGCGGTACTGCTGGCCCACTACTACCAGGAATCGGAGAT
>JAGQUY010000312.1 GCA_020438245.1 Bacteroidota bacterium | reverse complement strand
TGCCTCCGGATGACTTAAACCGGATGGGTCGGCTTTTTTGTACTCATACCGTTTGAACTCACCGGATTGCGGGTAAAAATGGTTCAACCCATCATGGGTACCTACCCATACCGTTCCGTCACGGGCTTCCAAAAAACCCCGCACTACATCGTTGGTCAAACTTTGCGGGTTGTCCTCTTCGTGCCTGTAATGAAGAAACTTCTGACGCTTCAGGTCGAGCTTGTTCAATCCTCCACCGCCAAACGTCCCGATCCAGAGAATTCGGGACCGATCCTCAAACAAGGAACGCACCTCATTATTGCTCAGGCTGTACGGATCGATTTGTGAATGGCGATATGCGAGAAAGCTACCCGGACTCGTCATCTTGTAAAGACCAATATTCGTCCCAATCCAGAGAATCCCGTTGCGATCTGAATATAAGGACATCACCCGGCTGTCCGACAGCACAGGATTCCCGGGAACGGTCAAGTTGTAGTGGTCGAATTGGCCTGTGGTCTTATCAAGTCTGTCAAGCCCTGCATCTGTTGCCACCCACAGATTGCCTGATGAATCTTCCGCAATTGCATTGACGGTGTTATGACTGAGAGATCGGGGATTATTTCTCTGGTGACCAAAATGGATCGAACGACCTGCAGCCCATGAATCCAATCCTTCTTTTGAGCCGGTCCAGATGGTGCCCGAACGATCTACAAAAACCGTCAGGATCGACGACTTTTCAAAGAGAACCTCGGATCGAAACGACGGCCGATCGTCGCGCATCGTCACGGAAACCTTTTCCACGGCCTTTCGGGTGGCAACCCAAACGGACTCTTTATCCGGCCACATCGCGATAATGGAATTATCGGTCAGTTGCACAGGCGATGTGCTGTCATCGGTCACATGGTAAAATACACCGGATACCCGATCGAATAGGTTGAGACCTTTGTTGATCGTGCCAATCCAGAAATTCTTTTTTTGGTCTTCACAAATCGCCGTGATCCAGTTATCCGACAAGGCATTTGAGCTATTTGGATCGCTTTTATAAACGGTAAATTGATAACCATCGAACATGTTAAGCCCGTTGCGGGTACCCACCCAAATGAAGCCATAGTGATCCTGGCAGATCGCGCTGATGGTACTTTGGGACAAGCCATCTTCCGGCCCCAGGCGGTCGAATCGAACCGCCATACCTTGGGCGGAAAGACTTCCTGAGAGACTTATAAGTCCGGTCAAGAGGATGCACAGAAATTTATTCATGAAGATTCCTGGTGACGTATTGGTAATTCAATGAAAAAATCGGTTCCCTCTCCTTCCCGGCTCACAAAATACAGTTTCCCGCCGTGCTTTTCAATGATGCTGTGACTAATCGACAGACCCAAACCGGTACCTTGTCCAACCGGCTTGGTCGTGAAAAACGGGTCGAAGATACGATTTTGCACTTCTGTGGTCATTCCCGTTCCGTCATCCCTGATTCTGAATTGTACCCAGGGAGTTCCATCGGCGGTCGCCGGCAACACGGATGCGTCAACCCGTATATTTCCATGCTGTCTCGACTCCTGTGTATTCCTCAACTCAACTGCATAGGCTGCGTTTGCCAAGAGATTCATGAAGACCTGTTGGATCTCACCCGCGTTACATTGGACGGTAGGCAGGTTGCCAAACTCGGTATGAACGTTGATCCTGTATTTGAATTGCGGTGTCAGAATGGCCAACGTGTCCGTCAGGCTCTCCCGCAAGTCTACGTCT
This sequence comes from Bacteroidota bacterium, assembly GCA_020438245.1. Taxonomy (GTDB): domain Bacteria; phylum CLD3; class CLD3; order SB21; family SB21; genus JAGQUY01. The sequence continues at coordinate 5,813 of JAGQUY010000312.1, read as the reverse complement.
CTCACTTGCAGATCATTGGACCTCGAAAACCGCCTGAGGTTTCCAACTATCTGGGTTATTCGTTCAGATCCGTTTTCGTAGCTCCTGATTAGTTTTTCAAGATCCTCAACGATAAACTCAAAATCCTTGTCCGACTTGATACGGTCAAACTCTGCGCGGCCCTCTGCCGTATGAATTCGTTCCGCCTCCCGCAGAAGTTCTTTGAGTTCGTTTACATACTGGCGGAGGTGAGAAATATTTGAGTAGATAAAGGTCACGGGGTTGTTGATCTCGTGGGCGACGCCTGCGATCAGATTACCCAGAGCCATCAATTTCTCCGATTGAACCATTTGATTTTGAGCTGCCTGCAGTTTGGCAAGCGTCGATTCCAGTTCGGCGTTTTTCTGTCGCAACTCCGCCGTTCGCTCTTCGATTCGTCGTTCCAGTATTCTCTGCTGAGTTCGATAGGACTTCACGCGCCATTGGACTGAGCCGACTATAGCCAGAGTCAACAGCATCGAATACAAGACATAAGCCCACCAGGTTCTGTACCAAGGGGCAAGAATACTAAATTCTGTCGAGAAGGGCATCCCCACCACGCCATATGCACTTCGGCTCTGTACCTGAAAGGTATAGGTTCCCTCGGAAAGATTGGTGTATTCTTTGGTTTTGGATTTGGTCCATGTCGACCATGCATTGTCAAACCCCCGAAGAATGTACTGATATTCCGTTTCCGACTCATAGGAGTATGACGACGAAGAAAAATCAAATCGAATGGATGTAATCCAGTATGGAAAGGCGCCCAGAGTGGCGTGGTCCGTCAGGTGAAGGCCGACAACAGAATCTTGTGCAACCTGAACCAGTCGAACATACGACGGTGAAGGCGTGAGGGCTGATCGAACGGATCGTTCCTCAAAACGAAGCAATCCGTCGCTGGTCCCGAACCAGACAACACCATTTCCTTCCGTTGAGATGTTGTATATGGGGTTTTGCCGATAGGGCCTCAGATCCCGTTCCACCCACTTCAGTCCTTCCGAAGTGTTTTCAAAATAGCCTATCTTCTTTGCTATACGCGCCCAGATTCTGTCCTTGCCATCCTCAGTCATCAGAAATACGTTGAGTCTGGAAAGATCAAGTGCCGAATTGAAGGTAGTATCCGGTTCAAAGCGACGCTTTTTCTCATTAAACCGGAAAAGACCTTCGATGGTGCCGAAACGCTTTTCTCCGCGAATATCTACAGAGGTCACCCAGCCGATCGGCAGGCCGTCTGAAGTATCATATCGTTCAATCTCGGGATTCAGGTCTATGGAGCCAACCCAGGAAAGCCTTGCCACGCCTTCACCGCTGCTTAAAAGCCAAATGCGCCCTTCCTTATCGTCCGCGATTTCCCTCGCATCCATGGTCAAGTTCTTGACCATTCCGATTTCCTCAAAAGTGCCGCCTTGATAGTTCAGTAGAGCCAGACCGCTGCGAAGCGCCAATAAAACTTTCGTCGGATCGCCCGTCAACCGGAGCGCCTGATACCCGTCAAGCCGATTAACCCGTAATCCACGGCCTCCGCGAATTTCAAACAAACCGTCGTTTGTGCACAGCAGGAGTCGTCCGTCGATTTCAACAAACGACCATGCCTGATTTCGAATACCCTCCACGGGCCGAAATCGCGCCTTGGGATCTTCCGATGATTCCTCCAGCACGTAGGCGCCCTGATTGGTGGATACGTAAAGTCGTCCTCCAAAGCGACGAACGTCCCGGATACTGCCCGTCAAATCATGACGGTCGTCCAGGACGGTGATGCCCGAAGACCAGTCAACGCATGCAAGGCCGTTATTCATGGCAAGCCACAACGACCCCTGCGGGTCTTCCAAAACATACCGTACATTCAGGTCCGACAATCCGCTCTTGTTGGTCAACCAGAACTTGAGCCGACCGGTACCGTCAAGAAGGACAAGCCCTTTACGAAGAGTGGCGAGCGCGAGCGTACTATCTGCCAGTCGTTGGGCATTGTAGATTCGTGCTTCAGTCAAGAAAGGCTGCGCCTGGACGGCAAAGGGCTGCAGCACTCCTTTATCAAAAACAAAGAGGCCCTTGGAACGCGTGCCAACCATGATGGACTCGTCGTTCCACGGCACCATAAAGTAAATTCGTTCGTCTTTCAGCTGTTCGGTTCCGGCAACCGGCACCAAAGAATCGCCGATGACTTCCAACACTCCCCGTCCCTCTTCCCGGATAAGCATCCGCCCGTGAACGGCGCGACCGACGTCAAACTCCCCGGACGATGTCCAAACCTTAAAGTGACCTGAACGATATCGCAGGAGGGCGTGGGTCGTTGAGAAAAAAACGCCGTCCTTGGTTGCCTGGACAGACCACACATCGGAGAATTTAACGTGCTCAGGAAAGTGGTCATCCATGAGCGAAACATACTGAAGTTGCCCGATGCTGTCCCGATGAAGATACCCAATCTCGCCCTTTGCTCCGACGTAGATACGTCCGTCCGTTGCTCGGCCGAGCGCCCGCACGACGGACTGATTCCGCACGTGCAGCAGATTCCACGCGACGCCGTCATAGGTGAGAATGCCTCCCGTGTTGCCGATGAACAGAACACCGAGTGAATCCCGCTCGATAATCCAATTCTGATTATGAGCGTCGTATTCTTTTGGTGAGAAATTTCGAAGATGTGGAATGCCCGTTTCATATTGTCCAACGACAGGCGAAAAGGCCAACCCAATGCAGCAAAGAATTTGTACGCTGATTTTCATGTCAAGCCCGGGGAATAAAAGCTACTGGCGGGCAACTGATACCCGGACGCCGATAGTTTGCGTTTTCGGCTATTTCCGACTTCTTGTTCACGCCGTGGCCAGCGGAATGGAAAAACTGAAACACGCACCCTGTCCTTTGGAGCTCTTCACCCAGACGCGTCCCCCATGCATTTCCACAACCTTCTTGACGATGGCAAGACCCAACCCGGTACTGGCCTCACCGGCTGTCGGCTTCGCACTCAGACGTCGAAAACTGGTGAACGCGTGCTGCATGTCCTCTTCGGTCAGCCCCTGCCCGTTGTCCTCAACGTGCAGAATAGCCTCGCTTTCCGACCGCTCTCCGTAAATACGAACCCGGCCGCCCTCGTGCGTAAATTTCAAGGCGTTGATGATCAAATTATCAATCACATCAGAAAGTCTCATCGGATCTACAATTACCGTTTGGTCCAGATTCTCCGAATCGACTTCCATGGTTATCTTCTTGACGGCCGCTGTCCTTCGATGAATGTTTTCACGATCCATCACCACGCTGGAAAGCGTCACCGGCTGTAACTCCAAACCCACATTGCCGGACTCGATGGCCGAGATATCCAGCAATTCACTGATCAAGTGATTCATATTCTCTGCCGTTCGCAGCATCGTTTCCAAATCGGAGGTCAATTGGACCTGATCGAAAAGGTTGCTTTCCAAGTCCTCCAATGTGAGCCTCAGATAGCCGATCATCATGCTGAGAGGACTCCTCAGATCGTGAGCGGCTATCCCGAGAAATTCATTTTTCTTGTCATTGAGTAATCGCAGGTTTTCTGTAATCTGGGTCTTGATGAATGCATTGTTGAAGTGTTCTTTGAGGCTGATTAACAGACCCAAATTCTCCTTTTCGAAGGCGGCGGTGTTGCCCATGTTGTCAAAAATCAAATATCCGGTAACTTCGTTGTCCACCCGCACTCTCATGATCAGCATGGCCTCGGGAATTACGTCCGACGTGAATTTTTCGGCAACCGGCAGACGCTGTGCATGGCGGGCCACAAAAATATCGTCGTGGACACATTCAGATTTGGAAATGTAGCGGGCCTCGGCCTCCTCATGCGTCATACGAACGTCTTCCAGGTATTCCATGGAATGGCCTGCAGCGGCCACGAATCGAAACACCTCTTCTTCTTTATTGAAAACCATGGCTGACGCTTTTTCCACATCCTGGATGTGACGTGTAATAGCCAACATGGATTGAAGCATACTGTTGAAATCATGCTCGGCGTTGATAATCCGTACAATTTCATTGATCCTCGCCATTTCATCCCGGCTGCGTTGCAGCTCTTTGGTTCGCACTGCCACTTCTTCCTGCAATCGATGTTTTTGAAGTTCCATGGTACGCACGCGCCATCTGTAACCCGCTGCGATCAACAGGAATCCTGCGATGGTCATAATTGAAATGAACCACGTCCGTTTCCACAACGGTGGAACAATGGTGATTTCCAGGGAAGCGCCGTCCGCATTCCACAATCCGTCATTGTTGGTACCGATGACGCGAAAAGTGTACTCTCCGGGGTCCACGTTGGTGTAGCTGGCATCGTGCCGATCGGACAAGACGTTCCAATCGCGGTCGAATCCTTCCAGCTTGTAGGCAAATTTGTTTTTGGCTGATTTGGTGAAGTCGAGAGCCGCAAATGAAATCGCGAAAAAATTATCCTTGTACGAAAGCTTAATGCCTCCTCCGCTCGACAACGATCGGCCGATACGGACACTTTGGTCAAACTTTCTGAAGTCGGTGATTACGATAGGGGGAATAAACGGATTATCCTGAATGTCAAGCGGGCTGAACACATTAAGCCCGCCAATGCCCCCGAAATAGATAAGACCGGATGTACTCTTGAAAAAAGATCCGGGGACGAAAAAATTTCCCTGCAAACCGTCCCTCACATCGTAGTTTCTGAAAGCACCGGTTGTATTAACATCTATTCCAGTTTCGGAAAGTTGGGGAGAATATCTGGCCAACCCTCGGTTGGTGCTGATCCAGAGTCGTCCCCATCCGTCGATAACGATGCCCAGAATGGTATTGTTGGGCAGTCCGTCCCCCATCGACAATACTTTGATGAGACCTGTTTTCGGATCAAGGCAATTGAGTCCGCTACCCTCTGTTCCAATCCAAACCACCCCTCGGTGGCGATCAACCGTGATGGATAGAATATCGTTGCTTGACAACGATCCGGGCTTGCCGGGAATAACCCGATAAACCGTTGACCGACCTGTCCGCGGATCAAATCGATTTACGCCTCCGCCATACGTGCCGACCCATAAGATGCCACCCGAGTCGGGCGTGATGCATCGTATTTCGTTGTGACTCAGGCTTTGGGGATCGTCTTCCAGATGTTCATACACGATGAATCTCTCATACGGAGGATCCAAACGGCAAAGTCCTTTGTAGGTTCCGGCCCAAAGAGTACCGGCCGAGTCCACAAACAAAGCCCTTACCCTGTTTTCGCGCAGAGAGCCGGGACGACTGGATTCTCTCAGATAGGTCGTCCAAGTACCGGTCGAAGGATTCAGACGGCTGATCCCTCCACCGCTCGTCGCCACCCACACGGACCTGTCAGGACCAACCACCACGCTCCGCGTGGCATCATTGGACAGCGAGTTGGGATTATCGGGCCAGTTGACATAGTTGATAAAATTTCCGGTTCTCTGATCCCAGCGACTCAGTCCTTTCTCCGTTGCAATCCAAACTACGCGGCTTTCCGCTTCTTCAAAGATCGACCAGACCCTGTTATCCACAAGACTATTTGGGTTGGTCGGATCGTTGGCCAAGGTGGTGAACTTACCCGGCTTCAAATTCATTTTATTTATGCCGCCGCCACGAGTTCCCACCCAAAGATTTTTTGAACGGTCCAGATAAATGGCCCGAACATCGTTGTGGCTCAAACTGTGAACCTGATCACGAACATTCACAAAATGTTTCCATTCGCCGGTGATGGGATCAAAACGATTCAGTCCTCCTTCAACAGTACCGATCCACAACCGCCCGCTCGAGTCTTCGGCCACGACGTTAATGACACCCTGGCTAAGTCCTTCCCGATGAAGGCC
>JAGQUY010000311.1:6010-7423 GCA_020438245.1 Bacteroidota bacterium | reverse complement strand
GTGTTAACAGGAAATCTGGCTTACATCGAGACCATTAATGTGCTGAAATTGCTCGCCTCCGGCGACCGGGACGGCAAGCTGATCCTGCAAAAAGATGATACTCGGGAATCAGCCGAGGTCTTTTTGGTGGGCGGTCGTATCGTCCATGCCGTGTGTGAAAATTATCTCGGAGAACCGGCCTTTAGAGAGTTGACCTTGTGGACCGAGGGTAAATTCGCATTCGAACCGGGGGCGACATCAACCCAGAAAACCATCGATAAGGATACCGGCCAGCTTTTGTCGGAAGCCACGCTTCATTATCAGGCATGGCAGAAGATCAGCAGCCACATTCCCTCGTTTAACACCAAATTCAAGAAAACCGGACATGAACCAAGCGGATCGGTTAAGCTGAAGGGAAAGGATTGGGAGGTACTCAATGCCATCGGAGACGACCCGGTAAGCGTCCTCGACCTGGCCCAACAGTTGAATGCACGTGAAATGGACGTAGCGGGAAACCTTTACACTCTTGTTGAAGCAGATTTGTTGGAATCAGCCGGAACCGCAAAACCCGTTCAACGGGAAGTGGTGAATGAAAAGTTTTTTAAGACGGTGGAAAACGAGCTCATCCAACTCATCGGCCCGGTTGCCTCTATCATTATAGACGACGTGGTGGATAGTTTTGGGGAAGACCGCGCCGGTTTTCCCAAGGATAAAGTGCCGGCCTTCGTGGAAGGTGTAAGCAATGAGATTTATGACCCTGCCAAGCAGGTCAGTTTCCAGCAGTTCATGCTGAAACAAATAAAGTCCCTTTAGGCAAGCGTACGAGGTGTAAAAAATGGCCAAAGGTCTGAGTCTTAAATGGAAAGTACCGATCGTTATCGTGATCAGCGCACTGGTTGCGGGAATTGGCATTACGTTTCTCGTCATCAATCTGGTATCTGACTCGTTGCAAACGGAACTCACGGAGCGCGGCAAGGCCATCGCAACAACGCTGGGCGAACAGGTTGAAAGACCGCTTGTAGGGGACGACGAGGTCGATATTCAAAATCTGGTCGACATAGCATCCCGATTCACGGCCGTTTCCTATGTGTACATATCCGACAAAGATCAAAAGGTGGCCGCCCAGAAATTCAAGGTGGGCTCCTACAATCAGCGTCAGATTCTCAAGGAAGGGGTGGTTCGCAGCAGCGGCAGCGAGTACAAAATCGATTTGACCAAGGTTGAGAATACCAACGAGGCCGGTGAGGTGATTGAAATTGAAAACTACGAAATCTCGACCCCGATTGGCGAAGGCGTTCTCGGATATGCGCACGTCGGTATGTCCCGAAAGTACATGGACGATATCATCCGGAGTACGGCTATCCTCGTAGGAGGAGTGCTTGCGGTATCGGTTTTCCTCGGCATGCTCATCGCTCTTTACCTGTCCAACAAGCT
>JAGQUY010000311.1:0-5886 GCA_020438245.1 Bacteroidota bacterium | reverse complement strand
CTGAGAGAAAGTCTAAAAGCTGCCATTGACCGCCTCAAACGCAAGAAAATCAACTGATCATTCCAAAAAAGTTGTTGACTGTTTTTCAAAATTTGTATACACTTGGGGACAGATTGATCCTGTCAATCTGTCATTCCGATAATTCAACAATCGAATTTTTGCGGATTTTCAACATAAAAAAGGACAACCGTTATGTTGCAAACGAAGAAACTTAAGGACGGCAGCAAGCAAATCATCCTGAATGGGAAACAGTTCGAGGGTGTTACGAAGGTTCTGTCAGAACTGGCGTCCAAGACCAAGGCCTCTGCGATTCTGTTTGCCGACATGAGCGGTCAGCTGATCAGTCAACGGGGAAACACCGATAAAATGAACACCACAGTGCTTTCTGCACTGGCGGCTTCCGATTTTGCCGCGACGGCGGAAATGGCAAAATTGGTCGGTGAAGATGCCAAATTCAAGCTGTTGTTCCACGAAGGCGAAAAAAGAAATGTCTACCTTTCCAACGTGGGCGACAACTTTTTCCTTGTTGTGGTATTTGACACCAGCGTGACGCTGGGTTTGATCCGAATTTACACCAAAAAAGCCATTCAAAATCTTCTGGAAATCTTCGAGGATACGTCAAGTCAGACGGATGACAGCGCCAAGGATTTGATCGACTCTGAGTTTGGCTCCCTGCTCGGCGACGCCTTGGATGAATCCTTCAAGTGATTCACCCCGAAGTCAAAATTTACAAATAAGAAAGAGGCTAGTAAATGTTTATCAATTGGGCACTGCAAGAGATCAATCTCAAGATTGTCTACTACGGTCCCGGTATGAGTGGAAAAACAACCAATCTTGAATACATCCACTCAAAGATGGATCCATCTCTCGCCGGTGAACTTGTATCTTTGAAAACGAAAGAAGATCGAACCATTTTCTTCGACTTTATGCAGTTGGAAGTGGGGCGCATCAAAGGAAAAAAACCTAAATTCAACTTGTACACAGTACCCGGTCAGGTCTATTATGCGTCCAGCCGAAAAGTCATTCTTAACGGCGTTGACGGCATTGTGTTTGTGGCTGATTCGCAAAAACACCGCATGGACGGCAACATTGAGACATTGCTTGATCTGGAAAATAACCTTCGCGAAGATGGCCACAGCTTGGATACCTTTCCGTGGGTGGTTCAGTACAACAAACGAGATCTTCCCGATATCGAAACCATTGAGAATCTTCAGAAGCGTCTGAACTACTTCAGCGTACCCTATTACGAGGCCGTTGGAATCAAAGGCGTTGGCGTATTTGATACACTCAAAGCCATTATCAACAAAGTGATCGGAAACGTCCAAAAACAACTCTGATCCCAGACTTACGCAATCTTTAACCCCACATAGCACCGCCATGTGGGGTTTTTTTTTCATATCAAGGAGAGCCTCTTGGATTGGTTTCAAGCAATCATCATAGGTCTGGTTCAGGGTCTAACCGAGTTTATACCCATTTCCAGCACCGCGCACATTCGTATTATCCCCTCGTTGCTGGGTTGGAACGACCCCGGCGCAGCCGTTACCGCGGTAACACAATTGGGAACGTTGGCTGCCGTATTCGTATATTTCAGGAAGGAAGTGGTGAGCCTTTCCATGGCGGCATGGACGTCAATCATTGATTTTAGATCAAGGCAAAATTGGTCCGAAGAACAGAAATCAAATACCAAACTGGCTTGGTTTATTGCCCTTGGAACCGTTCCGATCGGCATTCTCGGCCTGACCTTTAAACATCAAATTGAGACCGATCTCAGAGACTTGAGGATAATTGGCGGATCACTCATCGTGTTGGCTATCCTTCTTGCCATTGCAGAAGTGATAGCAAAACACCGCCGTAATGTGTCAGAAATGACGCTGGTAGATACGCAAATTATAGGGCTAGCCCAAGCGATTGCTCTGATACCGGGTGCCTCCCGATCCGGCGTCACGATCACGGCAGGACTTTTTATTGGATTGACGCGGCCTAGTGCGGCACGGTTCAGCTTTTTGCTGTCCATACCGGCAGTACTTGCCAGCGGACTGTTGGAACTGAAGGAGCTGATCGTCATGGGTACAGGAAATGCTGCGTTGGGAACACTCGCCATGGCAACGCTGGTTGCAGGAGTCAGCGGCTATGCAAGCATTGCATTTCTTTTACGTTGGCTTCAAACCCGCTCAACCTTCCTCTTCATCTGGTACCGCCTCTTCCTGGGGACTTTGATCCTCTGGCTTTCCGCAGCTTCTTTGATCAGATAATGAATTCAACCATGGCTCTCTCGCGCATCCGTCAGATTCGTTTATACCATATTCTGGTCACACTGTCCACCTTGGTGCTGATGTTGGTCTCTGGTCAACATTACTACGAATTTGCAACGCAGCCCACCGATGAGAATTTTTATACAACCGCCCCCTCCAATTTGTATGTGGCAGGAACTTTGCCTGCCCAGCGTGTGCTCGACGAAGCCGATCAAACACGCACGGTTAAGGATTCGATCGAAATAGGCGATCTTATCACTATCGTTAAAGATGAGCGCGTAAATACCCTGGTTGAATTCCGATCAGTTCTTGAAAAACACAAATCGGATTCCAACCTGTCTGTGCGTGTTTTTAGACCAAGAATGAATCTTGGTTTGACGTTCAAGGTGAAACTTAGTGACCTGAATGAAGGTTATTTTTCCGCCATGCCGCCGTCGGCTTGCGTGTTTGCTGTTTTTCCCGGAGGCGCGTCCGACAGAGCGGGTATGAAACCCGGTGACATCATCATCAGGGTCAACAGGCAGTATTTCGAAAATGCCTGGCAGGCCGACTACATCATACGCCAAGCACAGGCCGGAAAAACCATAGCCTATGAGGTGGTTCGCAAAAACAGGATAATTACCCTACACGTAACTCTTGCTGATGTGGATGTCCCTTTTACTACGCTGCTGATTTTTCTTGCCGGCATCATCTACTTTCTTGTTGGGTATATATTGGCCATTAATAGTGCGGACAATCGCGGAACTCGGCTGCCCTTTTTCGCCATGATACTGCTTGGATTCGCCATTTGCGCTTCGTTCACACGGGGAAATGCAGCAGAGGAAATCGGTGAGTTCATCATGACGGTTTGTCGAACAGGCTCGATGCTCATCGCCGTGGCCATGATCACCCACAGTCGGTGGTACTTCCCTGCCGTCCTGCCTGCTCATCCTGCCAAGAAGTGGATGATACGAACCCCCTACATCATCAGCATTGCCGGCGGCCTGCTTGCCATGCTGCTCTTCAGCACGGCCATCATTGGAGTTTTGGTCGGAATACTGGTTATCTTAAACGCCCTCCTGACTCTGATTATTCGCCCAATGGCCTCCCAAGCCTATAAGGATATGACCAGAACGCTCCTCATTGGCCTTGTCATCATGGGGGTAGTTGTTGCCCTAAGCATGCTGTTCGTACCGGAACTCTTGGCAATTCCAATTGCCCTATTTCCATTGATCTATTTCTACGTCGTGGCCCATTATCGGCTACTCGACATCCGCGTGCGCATCCGTCGGAATATTCAATATATCGTGGCCTCCGGCGTCTGGACGCTTGCCGGTATTGCGACAATCGCTTTTGTTTTCGCATGGATCATGGGCGTTCGGGTAGCCTTGCCCCCGATTCGTATTACCTCCACCGGGTTGGCATGGAGCAATACGCCGCTCGGTCCCGAAGAATGGACACGACTTGATCGGCTATTTGTTATGCTCATGACGTTGATAACGGGATATGCAATCTGGAAGTCTTATCACTGGGGTCGCCGTGTCATTGACCGGAGGTTCTACCGCGGAGAACACGACTACCGTAGAGCAGCCAGTGAATTAACCGAAGTCATGGCCAGCAATTTGAACATGCTGGATCTGGCAGAAGGTATTGTCCACAAACTGGCCTCACTGATGCATCTTCAATCCGTTGGGATCGTATTTTTCAGGGACGAACGGGCCTGCTGCTGCACTAAAATTCACGGCATCTCTGACGAAATCTGGTCGGACTTTTGTTCTCGCCATGAAACTGACTTGCTGAAGGAACTCCAGAGCAATCATTCCGACAGTCGCCTGGGTAGGGAGGCCCTGTCCGCTGTTCTGGGTGGAGAATTTCGAAGACTTGGCCTGCGCCAGATCATATCTATCCATTCCAAAAACAAGCTTGTCGGAGCCATTATTCTGGGAGATAAAATGTCAGAAACACCGTTCAATCAGGACGATTACGAGTTTCTGAGCGCAGTGTCCCGACAGGCTTCGATCGCTATTGAAAACGCGTTTCTTTACGAGAATCTCGCTGAACAAAATCGCCTCAAGCATGAACTCGAGATTGCCAGAAGAATTCAGCTCAACTCGCTGCCTCAAATAACCCCAAATGTCCCCGGTCTCGATATTGCGGGCTGTTCGATTCCTGCGATGGAAGTTGGAGGTGATTATTTTGACTACTACAGTTCGGGCCAACTCCACTTGATGGTTATTGTCGGCGACGTCAGCGGCAAAGGAACGTCGGCGGCCCTGTATATGGCAAAAGTCCAGGGCATCCTACATTCACTGCATACCTTCAACCTTTCTCCCCGCGATCTATTTATCCGATCCAATAAGATACTGTCCGACGATCTCACCAAGGATTCTTTTGTAACTTCTCTGGGCGCTGAATACCATATAGGGACACGAACTGTGCATCTAGCCAGAGCCGGACATGCGCCGCTGTTTTATTATTCCACTTCGCAACGAACCGTCTCTATGATCAGACCGGATGGAATTGGACTCGGACTCGTGGACAACCCCGTATTTGAAGCCAATCTTCAAGAGGAATTCCTCCACTATGAAGTCGGAGACGTATTTGTCTTCTTGACTGACGGCGTTACGGAGGCACAAGACACCGATGGAAATCAGTTCGGAGACGAACGCGTGATCGAATGTATCGTTGACCATAGCTCTGCCACCGCGTCAATGATTATGACTGCTTTGTTGGAAGCTGTCAGGGAACATACGGCAAAAATTCTTCCCCAAGATGATCAGACTGTTGTGGTCATAAAAGTGGAGGATCTTCCATGATTGTATCCAAGAAACTTGTCGTGGACACCAAAGGCCACTCGGATATCCAGGATATTACGGATAGAATTCGGCTGGTTGTCGAGGCGAGCGGTATCTTAAACGGGATTGTAAATGTTTTTGTTATCGGATCAACGGCCTCAATCAGCACCATAGAATACGAGCCTGCACTGGTTCAGGACATGAAAGATCACCTTGAGTCGTTGGCCCCTGAGTCAATGACGACTCGTCATGGCAATACATGGGGGGATGACAACGGATTCAGCCATCTTCGCGCAACGTTGATGGGCCCCGGCATGGTTGTACCGTTGTCTGACGGACGGTTGGTTTTGGGTACGTGGCAGCAAAATTGTTGTCATTGACCATGACAATCGCCCCCGTTCAAGAGAACTCTTCGTTCAACTGCTTGGAGAATAAAGGTCAACCGGGTGTCCTGCGACACAAGAAACCGACATGGCCTTTTCGAAAACGGTAAGTGTCGTATCCTTTCAACAACTTGACTGAAAATCCGTTTCTTCGAAGGACGCCTACAATAACTGAACAGTCAAATAGCATCACCACATGGGTCTCGTCCGTTCGACGATAGTTTTTTCCGTCTTTCACGAAAGTTATAACACGTCGGGACAAGCGGGAGCCCTTCAACGTTTTTTCTACGGCAACAAACCAATTTTTTCCTTCCAAAAAAACCCTCGACTGCGGCCGATTGTCCAAGACCAGTATGTCTAAGACAAAGAAGCCGCCTGTCTCCAATGATCGAGCAACCTTACGAACCAAACGTTCGACTCTCCGGACTGTGACAGGACCATCGAATTCATAGCTCAATACTTCTCCCGTACAAATAA
>JAGQUY010000310.1 GCA_020438245.1 Bacteroidota bacterium | reverse complement strand
GCACTGATCAACGAAGCGATATTTCGTACCAGAATGCCCCCACCGCTTAAGGAAGGCGGGGGGACATCGTTGATGGACAACTCTCCGGTTTTGTAATTTTGAAAAATCTGACGCATGCTAGTCTTTCCGATATCTTCCGCAGTACATCATTCCCCAGTTTTTCGATTTAGCCAATAGATTATTTGGGAAAAACTGTCCCAACGGCGCGACAAAATATTTTCCGTCTTCACGGAACAGGCCGTGATTGGATAAGAGACGATCAAATTCGTCCGGGTAAAATTGATGTTTTTGATGCAAAAGGTATCCTTGCTTCAAGGATCTGGATTTGTTCTTCAATTTGTGCAGGGCCCACTCGATTTTTCTCGGCAAGCTTTGCTTGTTCGGAACAGATACTATTAGTATTCCGCCCGGTTTCATGACTCTTGCGATTTCTTGAATAGACTTGCCGATGTCTTCTATCCACTCCAGTACGCTCATGCAGGTCACTACATCGAAGAAGTTGCTTGCAAGCTTCAAATTGGTAGCGTCGCCAACCGCAAATTGACCAACCTGATTACGCTTCTCAAAGATGCTCCTGGCTTGATCGATCATTCTTGATGATACATCCACCCCAAAAACATCATACCCGAGTCCAGCCAACATGAGGCTTATGTAGCCGCTTCCGCAACCCAGGTCTAAGGCCGTACCTTTTCGGGCGTCGCGCAGCATGATTTGAATGACTTGAAGCCTGGCTTTGAAGTGGGGGCTGGAGGCATAGTTTCGGTTCCACGAATCCGCCAGCCCATCAAAGTAGTCTACAACGGCGTCTGTCTGTTGCAATCGATCGCTCAGAAAAGGGTATAAATAAATGGTGCAAGTCCGGATCCTTGAGCAAAAACCAATAGGAGGCCAAACAAAACCAATACCAACACCATTGGAATCATCCACCAAAGTTTCTTTTGCCACAAAAACTGCAATAATTGACCCAGAATGCCCATCTTTCCAGAAATACTCATTTGTTACCTCTCAGATTCCTATTTGAATAAATTATACCTGATTATGCACCAAATGGCCGAAATACCGTCTTTCCAGTTTATTTTCTTACCTTGCTCATATGTCCTGCCGTGGTAGGAGATTCCGACCTCGTAGATTCGAACGCCTTGAATTTTGGCGATTTTGGCCGTTACCTCGGGTTCGAAGCCAAATCTGTTCTGTTCCAGTTTAATTTTCTGAATGACGTCTTTTCTAAATACTTTATAGCAGGTTTCCATGTCCGTCAAATTAAGGTTCGAGAACATGTTGGAGAGCATTGTAAGGCCGCGGTTTCCTACGTAGTGCCAGAAGTAGAGAACACGATGAGCGTCACTTCCACTGAAGCGGGTTCCGTACACCACGTCAGCCTCACCCTTCAGAATTGGAGTCAGTAGTTTTGCATATTCGCCGGGATCGTATTCCAAATCTGCATCTTGCACAATCATAACGTCACCCTGCATTTCAGCTATTCCGGAGCGGATCGCAGCTCCTTTGCCTCGATTAGCATCATGGAAAATGACTTTGTCAGCCAGGGTTTTCAATTTGCTTTGAAGCAACTCCCGAGTGCCGTCAGTCGAACAGTCATCAACCACAATGATCTCTTTCTGGATGACAGAACCCATACACACAGTTTTCGTGTTGCGGACCCGATCAATCAGGAGCTGAATCGTATCTGCTTCATTGTAAACCGGAATGATAACCGTAAGTGTCATGTTCTTTCGTCACACGCCATTTTCAGGTTGCTGAAAACCGTAAGTATGCTGTTTTCCCACCGCAAACCCGCGGCCAGCGCGGAGCCCTTTCTTATCAGATCTTGCCTCAAACGTGTATCTGAGATCACTTCCCAAAGCAGATTTCCAAATGCCTTCCGGTCATGCGGATCGACCAACGCGGCAGAATCGCCGAGCATTTCTCGAAATCCATGACGGTCGGAGCAAACCACAGGTGTGCCGGCGGCCATCGCTTCATAAAGTGAATTGCCAAAACTCTCTATTTCCGATGGAAATACAAAAACATCTGCATGCTTGTATATCCAACATAACTCCGAATGCGGAAGGAAATTAATAAAAATGACGCGATTTTCAAGGTTATTAGAGACTATTTGTTGCCGTAGTCTGGAAATCGTTTCTGAATAGGAGTTCATGCCCTGTCCGACCAGTACCAGTTGGTGTGGCAGTTTTTTCTCGCTTATCAGATCGGCAAAAACATCAATAAGCAAGTCATGATTTTTGTACTTCCAAAGAGCGGAAACGTACAAGAGATATGGCTTTTTGATACGCTTGTTTGCGAGTATGGCTTGTCCATCGGCAGCAGAATCGAAGTATCCAAACAACTCATGATCAATCCCGTGAGGAACAACATGAATCTGCCCCGGAGGAATTCTTAGATATTCTTGAATTTCGCGTTTGGTATGTGCACTTGGTGTCAGAATTGAAAATGCCTTTGAAGCCGCTCTTGGCAGGAGAGTACTCCTGTATAACTGACGAATGATATCCACCGAACGATTCTGTTTCTCGATATAAGCAAGCATACTTCGAATGGCCAAAACGTAGGGGACCGGCGTCCAGAACGATGAAACATTTCCGGGAAAATACATGACATCAATTTTTTTGATCAAGATCAGGATAGGCAATACTAAATGTTCGGCAAGGACCCTAAGAAAGGAATGCTGATGGGAAAAGGGAACTTGCACAATGCGAAAATGAGGCGGGAGATCCGGTAAGAAAGTGTACTGTCCGGAGCTCATGAACAGAATCACTTTGGATTCTGGTGGCGACAGGTATCCAAACTTGACAAAGTTCGTAATGTAGGTTCGTCCGCCCGTATCCCGTGCTAAAGGACCCAATGCATGGACCCCGATGATCATTTGGCGTATCTTTTTCTGTATTCATTAAATAGGATGGAGGCGGCGAGTCGATTACCTTCCTCGTTCCAGTGGACTCCATTATACATAACTCGCCCGGCACTGTTCGCTCGAAACGAAGGACCCAAATCCAAATAATCGATCTTATGACGAGCAGTGATAGAGTCAAGCAATGAGGCCGGTTTAAGTGGATTCCAAATCGAGTCATTCACGCCAAATTCTTTTTGTGTTGCCAGCCAGCTGCTCTCATATACTTCGAATTTATCCGGAATGGCACAAACCAGAAGGTTGGCGTCATTTGCCGCAACTAGATCATTCAATCCAGTGATTAAGTGGGAGGTAGTTTGCCAAGCCAATTGAATTTCGGACTCGTACGAATTCTCGTAGATGGAAAAAGAGCGTGGGTAATGCCTCGTTGTGGCTGAACGATTGGCAGAGACTTCGAGTGTGCTTTTGGAAACTAGTCCAATCTTTGCCAGCCAAGAGCTCAGTTGCGGAAAGTTGGTTAGGATGATTCGAGTAACGATTGGATAAAGGGCCAAATCGCGAAATAGGCTCTTAATGGATTCAGAGCTCTTTGGCATTGGCAACGGTACATTGGATAGTTTCAAACTATCGCCATCCAGAACAAAGAGGGGTTTGGAGTAGTTCCCATACTTTGGCTGAATATTATAGTATATATCGTTGGCGGGATAAACCATTAATACAACCAAATCCGGTTGGTACTTGTATCCTTCAGTTTGATAGTACAAGTATTCCTGATCGGTTGAATACCCGCCAGTGCCGGCATTGATCACCTCGTATCGATTGGCTGTTGAGTCATTCAGCTGTTTTTCCAGCAATTCAGTAAAATTGCTGTCTATTTCCACGTCGTAACCCTCGGTAAACGAATCTCCCAAGACCAATATACGGATCACGCCTGTCTCTTTCTGATAAGTGTATTCACGGTCACGTAAGCCCTTGCTGTTCATCTGCTCGTGAATTTTCCGGTCACCCCTGATAAATTCACCCTCGACGTTTGGAGTTTTGATCCAGCCTAATGACTTGTCATACATAGAAAATTTTCGGAGATAGGTACTTGGTTTGGCGCCCATGGCGCGGACAATTACTTCAAGAAAGCAGATCGAGATGAATATGCCAGCAATAA
>JAGQUY010000309.1:8073-8239 GCA_020438245.1 Bacteroidota bacterium | reverse complement strand
AGCCTGTCGCAACGTCATGTCAAAATTAGCAATGTTGACAATCATCTGTACCACCGTGTTGATTATTGTTCTTCCTCCCGGCGACCCCGTGATGAGGATCACCTTTCCGTTCTTGACCGCCATGGTAGGTGCCATGGAACTCAGCATTCGTTTCGCGGGTGCAATC
>JAGQUY010000309.1:0-8065 GCA_020438245.1 Bacteroidota bacterium | reverse complement strand
GTTGGGATTTCCCCCGAAACCTCCTTGGTAGTTGGGAACGTCCGGCCTGATATTGAAATCATGCATCTCGCTGTTCAACAAAAACCCAAGCCCTTCAACTACTGCGTGGGATCCGTAGTTATCTTCCAGCGTAAACGTATTGGAAACGGCATTTCCATCTTTATCGACAATCGAAAAATGGGTGGTTTCGAGATTCTCTTCTTGGATTATAATGCTCTCATTCCATTCTTCACTTGAAAACGCTTTCGTTTTATCCATTTGTTGATAAAGGGTCCGGGCGTAGCGCTTGGAGATCAATTTGCTGACAGGAACCTCTACAAAGTCTGCATCGCCCTGAAATCGCATACGATCAAAAAAGGATCGACGCATTGCTTCGATCAGAATGTGCATTGAAGCGGGATCTCCCTTCGTCAATTTTTGACATTCAAGAATGTTGAGACATTCAAGAACCGTTATGCCTCCGGAGGAGGGAGGCGGCATTCCGATTATTTCCAAATCCCGGTACGTTCCGGTAATCGGAGTTCTTTCCACCGCTTGATACGAGCTCAGATCGTCGTTGCTCCAAATACCCCCATGCCTACGAACCTCCTCCACCATTTGCTTTCCCAGGCGTCCCTCATAAAAAACGGATGCTCCGCTGTCCGCGATAAGGGAGAGCGTTTTGCCAAGGTCAGCTTGTATCAACGTTTCTCCGACGCGATACGGGGTACCTTCGGACTTGAAAAAAGTCTTTCTGGATTCGGGAAACAATCGCAGGTATCTGGATTCTTCTGCAAGCGTTTGCTCTACGGGAGGATAAACAACAAATCCTCTCGTGGCCAGTTCGGCGGCAGGCTGCACCAGATCATGCCACGGCAGCACCCCGTATTTCTTCCATGCCGTCTCCAAACCTCGTATGGTCCCGGGAATACCGGCCACCAAATAACCATAGTTCGCCAACATGGTATCCACTTGCCCGTCGGCATTGAGAAACATCCGCTCATCGGCCGCGATGGGCGCCTTTTCCCGGTAGTCAATTCCAATAGCTTCGCCTGTTGCCAACCGAATGAGCATGAAGCCCCCGCCACCGATGTTTCCCGCTTGAGGATAGGTTACGGCGAGCACCAATGCAGTTGTAACAGCGGCATCAACCGCATTTCCGCCCTTTTTCAAAATCTCAATACCTGCTTTGGAGGCATATTCACTTACCGACACAACAATGCCGTTATTTCCTGACACGGAGCGTTGTTGAGCCTCGAGAACCGGCATCAAAAGGAAACTGACGAGAACAAGAATATTGCTCATTGTGGTCCAGTGGAATTTGGAAAAGGTTTTGTTTATTTTAACCCATCAAACAGGAACGAACAAGGATTATTTGGTAGACCATGCCGAAACAACTTCAAAAAACAATTGAGGAACTATATCCACTGTCAGCAGAAGATATTTTGAACCAGGACGGACTGGAAGCATTCTATATGCTGAAAAAACTTCTTAATACCGGCGAAGCCCGTGCGGCGGAATATCGGGATGGCGAGTGGCACGTCAACGAGTGGGTTAAAAAGGGAATTCTGATCGGATTCCGTGTTGGAAAGCTCTCCGATATGTCCATTGACGGACGTTTCAGATTCTTTGACAAGGACACGATGCCGCTTAAAAGTTTTATCCAGAGAGACAATATTCGCGTCGTTCCGGGGGGCACGACCATTCGGGACGGCGCCTTCGTGGCCAGCCAGACCATTATCATGCCCCCGGCCTACATCAACATCGGTGCGTATGTCGATTCGGGCACACTGATAGACTCTCATGCCTTGGTGGGATCGTGCGCCCAACTTGGAAAAAACATACATCTTAGCGCAGCGGCGCAGATTGGAGGGGTCCTCGAACCGGTGGGCGCAATGCCTGTGATAATTGAAGATGAAGTAATGATCGGCGGCAATTGTGGAATCTACGAAGGAACCGTTGTCAAGCGGCGCGCCGTTATTGCAGCCGGCGTCGTCCTTACTGGTGGAACACCGGTATACGATCTGGTTCGAAATACCGTTTACCGCCGGGAGAAAAACCGACCATTGACGATCCCTGAAAACGCGGTGGTAATTGCGGGCTCCCGGCCAATTACATCAACTGTTTTCGCGCAAGAAGAGGGCCTTCATGCGTATGCCCCTTTGATTATCAAGTATCGGGATGAGAAAACTGACGCATCGACCGCCCTTGAAGACGCTCTTCGATAAAAAAATCGGCTGACCACCGTGGCCAGCCGATATGACACGCTCTGTTTCATCAAAACTCTACATTGCTTTTTCCAATGCTCGTTCAAATTCCGCTTTGCCCATCGCGTGGTCAAACCGCCCTACTACTTTTCCGGTTGAGTCGATAATAAATGTAGTCGGGAAAACGGCTATTTGAAATTGTCTTGCAAAATCGTCGTCTCCATACCACGTCGGATACGAAATAGCCAACTTTTCGACCATCGGTTTCGCGGCTTCCGGACTTTTGGAATCCAATAGAACGCCCAGAATAACAACCCGTTGCTCCTGCAGATTGCTATGCAAATCCTGAAGATCCGGGATTTCTTTTATACACGGGGCACACCAAGTGGCCCAGACGTTCAATAGAACGGTTTTGCCACGAAATTGTGAAAATGTCTGGGATTGGCCCTCCAGATCAACGATAGTAAAATCAATTCCATCATCCTTGATCTTTTGACCGCATGCTGCCATCAGCACCAAGACGGCTCCCGCCATGTATCTCTTGATCACCATCGCTCCTATCTTAAGCCGTTCAAAGATTCCGCTTTATCCTTGGAAAGTCCGGCACTCAAGAAGGCCTTGAAAATTTCCGGATCCCGCTCCAACCCGCCAAATTTCGCATGGACGTGTTCGTGACTGTCCATGATAACGTAGTATGGCAATGCAACGCTGCCGACGAGCCGCTGCTGAATTTCCTGGTTCTTTTCCATTTGATCACCAAAATCTGTCCATAACCGAACCAGAACCATGTCCTCAAACATCTCAGACACATCCGATCGAACGAACATAGTTTTTTCCATAAGACGACAATTCGTGCACGTCTTGCCCGTAAAATCGATAAACATGGGTTTCCCCATCTCCCTAGACTTTGCAAGTCCCTCCTGATAGTCTTCTATCCAGACCGTTTTTTCATCCGCTTCACCGTCTCGCATAATCTTGACAGCTCCATACTCGGCCGGCGGCAGATAAGAATCCAGATCTGCTTGCAGGGGATGCCCAAAAAGTCCCGGAATAAGATATATTGTCACCGAAAGAAAGAATATTCCAGCGGTGGTCCGCCCGGCTCCTATTTTATCGACGTCGTCATCGGCGGAAAATCGAATCTTGCCCAATAAATAGAAGCCGCTGATGCCAAAAAGAACAATCCAAATCGAAAGAAGTGCCTGCCGGGTTAGAAGCTCCAGGTCCCACACAAGATCCACATTGCTGAAAAATTTGAATGCCGCGGCAACTTCGACAAAAGCCATGACAATCTTGGTTGCATGCAACCAAGATCCGCTTTTCGGCATATTGGCAAGAACCTGCGGAAATAGCGAAAGGAAAAAGAACGGTGACGCGAAAGCGAGGGCGAAGAACAGCATTCCAATGACGGGAAGGAACCACTCCCCTTGGGCGGAAGCCACCATCAGTAATCCCAAAAACTGAACGGTGCAGGTGAAGGAGACCAACGTGAACGTTACGCCTGCAAACAGCGTTCCGACTGTTCTACCGGTATCGCTGTGCTTCTGAGAATAGTTGACAATGAACGACGGTAATCGGATTTCGAAAACACCGAAAAGACTTAGGGCAAATAGAACAAAAAGTGCTCCGATTCCAAGGTTGACCCACACATTTGCGGCAAAATTTTGAGCACCTGCCGCACCAACAATAAGGGACATGACCCAACCAAACAGTGTGAAGGATACAACGATACCGAAAATGTATATCAGGGATTGACGTATCGCTTTGACCCTCGTGGTTGCCGAGTGCTTTGTAAAATAGGAAACGGTAATCGGTATCATGGGAAAGACGCAGGGAGTCAGCAGAGCAAGGAAGCCGGTAAGTAATGCCAAGCCGATGAAAGACGCCAATGACTCTTTGCGGAGATTCTCATATGAATCGATACGATCACTCAGGGAGACCTCTTTCGATCCTGTTACGCTCTTACCTTCGGATTCAGAACGGGGCGTCACTACTGGTTTGCCGGAACCGGCTTCGACTATTTTGGCGGAGACCCCGTATTTTTTTGTGATGGTCTTCGGGGGGAGGCAAAACGTCTCTGTGCAGGCCTGATACTGGAAAGTTACAACGAGACTGTCATTGGCATCCACTCTCCCAAGTATTGCTATCGGTTGTTTGAACTGCAATACGCCGGAGAGCCACGTGACCTCGACATTGAAGCCCTGATCGAAATGCTTTCGGCCGCTCGGAACAACCATGGACCCCGCTGGACTCATAGAGGAGGGCATATCAATTTTTACGTCCGTTGGCACCGGTCCCTCTACAGCCTCAGTACCATATAGGTGAAAATCCTTTTCGACCGTGACCTCAACAATAAGATCAAAGCGGGATTCCGACACGGGTGATTCGCCAACTTCAAGATGAACAACTGATTTTTGGCTTAAAACGGAATGGCTAAGCAGTAGTAATAGAAGGATCGTTCGATTCATGTACTTTTCAGTTTCTGGGTGCGACTCGTGACCGGTTCCGGGTTCTTAGAGGATGACAATTCCTTTTTCAATATGCTTCATCATAAAAGGTTTATCCCCCGTTATCAGCTTGGCGTTTTGGTGAACCATTTCTGGATTCCGCCCACTGGCAATAATGGAGTGATGATAGACTGCGATCCACTGCTTGGCATACCGTTGGGTAATCCGTGGCGAATTAGCCCTGAGCCAATCCTGGTCATTTAGGTGTTCGGGCGTCTTCGGCCCTCTTTTGGAGAGGTGAGTTTTTGATGTCATGCCGCCTCCTTTAATTTTGAACGGCCAATTGTCCGCAGGCCGCTGCGATATCTTGTCCCCGACTGCGTCTGAGCGTCAGCGGGCTTTGAATAGTTGACACTTTTCTCAAAAATGCATTGATCCGATCCTCCGACGGCCTTTTGAGGCTTGGCCCCTCTATCGGGTTGTACGGAATAACGTTCAGTTTGCAGCGTCCAAGTTCTGAAACCATCTTCTTCAGCCGACGAGCATCTTCATCGCTATCATTAACGCCCGCTAAGAGAACATATTCCAACGTCAAATGAGTCCTCCTGCGAGATCGGATGTAGTAGTCGGCCGCCTTCAGGAGTTCCTCCATGCTGTATTTCGACGTTATCGGCATGACGCTCCGGCGACTTTCAGACGTCGTAGCATTGAGGCTGATGGCCAAATTAAACGAATGCCCATCATCAGCATATTGATAAATCCTTGGAATGATACCCGAAGTGGAAATGGTAATATGCTTTGCTGCGATGCTCATGCCGGACTCGGACGAAAAAATTTGTGCAGCGCGAATGACGTTTTCATAATTCAGAAAGGGTTCACCCATTCCCATGAAAACTATATTGGAAATCGTTGGATCGACCTTCTTCAAGACATAACCCAGTTGACCTACTATTTCACCAACCGTCAGATTCCGCTTAAACCCCATCCATCCGGTCGCACAAAAGGTGCAACCAACCGCACAACCTGCCTGCGTTGACACACAGACCGTTCGGCGGGCATCATCCGGTATATAGACCGTTTCGATTTTTTGCCCGTCCGAGAGCTGAAACAATAACTTTTGAGTTGTTCGTTCTTCCGATTCCGTCGAAGATTGCCTCCCGCAGAAATTGGGGCGAACGAGTTTTGCTGTGGAATTCAGTTTTATCCTCAACGATTTGGAAAAATCCGTCATTTCTTCAAAATCATCAACCCCGTACTTATATATCCACTGAAATAGCTGTTTCGCCCGAAAGGGTTTTTCGCCTAATTTCCGGAAGAAATGTTCCATTTCTGCCAAGGAAAACCCGTAGAGGTTACTCTCTTCCGAATCTACTTCCACAAGTTGTGTCTTTTGGGAGTCAACCATAAACCTAACATAACATGCGCCCAACACTGTTGCAAGGCTTTTTGGAGATCAGTACGACCCGTTGGGGCTGTAAAGGGCTGTCAGGATTGGTTTTTTGGTAGGTATTCGAAGCCGTTGTTCTGATAAGTAATTCGATCCGGGGTGGCAGAGGGGGACAGGTTCAGCCGGGCGCCGAAAAAGAAATATCGGACCGTCGCGGCCAGTATTCTGCAGTTATACATCGGCGATCGGCGACGAACGTAGTGATTATCAAGGCGGATCTGCAGTTCTTTGCTCAAGAGTCCTCTTCGAAGCAGCCACAGTTGCGCCGGACCCGTCCACCCGGGTTTGACCGTTTGGCGAACACTTCCGTCAACCGGCTCCAGTGCCTTCAGCAGCAGTGGTCTTGGCCCCACAAGGCTCATTTGGCCTGCCAGAATATGCAACAGATCCGGCGTTTCGTCCAAGTGGGAACTTCTGAGAAATCGGCCGAACCAGTTTATGCGATCAAGTTCAAAAAAGACGCGGCCTCTCTGAGGGCCTGCCAACATGGAGCGAATTTTCATATGACGGAAGACAGTCCCGTTCAATCCTCGTCGCTCGGAGACAAAAATTGGGGGAAGACCGATGAAAACCCCTGAAAGAACCACGACAGCGATCATAATTGGCCACAAAAACAGAATCGCGCAGCCCGATATCGACAGATCCATCAGTCGGATCATGAAATCACGCCTCTTCTTCATGTTCTAATTTTACCCAATTTTCACGTGATCGACTACAACGGGTCGAAAAGTTGCCGTTTTCAACCCAAATACTTTTTTAGCCGCCGCCCGACTCTTGATTGAATCGCCTGTGGTCAGAAATAAATCCTGTCCGCCGCCGACGGGAATAGTGCCTTGGAGTACATGATTTAAGGTCTTTTTGCACGGATCGACCATCTCAATACCCGGTAGCAAAGCCTGAAAACGCTCAGCTATGGCAGTGTAATGCGTGCAAGCAAGTACCAGGCAGTCCACATCTTTCAGACACTGCAGAATCGACGCCATGATTTTACACAATTGGGGCGAGTTCAGATCACCTGCTTCGATCAGGGCAGAAAGAGGTTGGGTGATCTTTTGCCTGACCATGATTCCAGACCCAATAAACGGCTTTCTATAGACTCCTGACCGAACTGTGTACGTACCGCCAACAACACCTACGCGGCGAACCCCTTTTTGGCTTCTCAAGTAGTCTACCGTTGGATCAATTACCCCGACGAGATCGAAGTGTGCAGGAATCCTCGACCTGAGTTTTTCCGAAAGGACCGAACTCATTGCATTGCATGCAACAACAAGCATCGTGACCCCGTGATTCGAAAGAAAGTGGGCGATATTGACCAGGCGTTTCTCGAGATCCGATCTCACCTGTTTCCCGTAGGGACGTTCACCGGAATCGGAAAAATAAACAACAGGAATGGCCGGAAGCACTTCTTTGAATAATTTGAAAAAGGTCAGTCCCCCGATGCCCCAATCCATAATAGCCAATTTCGGCCATCTTGTCGGTTCATTTACTCTCATCGATACGCCTTTTCATATTCGGCAAAGATGACTCGAATCCAATTACCAGAGTCCCCCATCCCCTGCTGAGCACGGACAGTCGGCCATTGGGAAAGCGATCGTACAGAAATCGCTCGTATTCTTCAAAAAGACGAGGAGGATGTTTATCAAGCATCTGTTTCCACTGCGGAAGAGAAACGAGCGTTTTCAGGGATTGTCTGAAGCGCGGACGGAGAAGAGCCCGGAATTGGCTTCCAATATGATCAAATACAACTCGAGGCACATGATGAATGCGATTAGAGAAGGAAACCATGTCCACCATCAAAAACCAACCTGAACTCTTCAGAACTCTTGCAATTTCCGCAAACATAGCCTCCCAATGCATGTATCTCATCGAAAGAACCGATGTGACAATGTCAAAGGATGAGTCCGGGAAGGGCAGTTTCTTTTCCGTCAGCCGCTCAAATGCGAGATTATCCAGATGCGCGTTTCGAAACCGAGCCTGCTCAATCA
>JAGQUY010000308.1 GCA_020438245.1 Bacteroidota bacterium | reverse complement strand
CACGCGCCTCGAAATCGTCATGCTGAAGGTGACCGTGTTACTGCTGAATTCATCGGCTTCCATCTTTCGGGAAATGGTGGGGAGCAACTCACCCTTTTCGTTGTACAACATCAGGAATCCGCAATCTGCATTCATCACCTTCAGGGCCAAATCGATGATGGTTTTTAACAGCTCATCCTGTTCAAGAATATGGTTAATGACCTTTCCGACTTCGTACAGCACATTAAGCTTTTCCTGATATTTCTCAGACTCTTTTAACTGATTCTGAAGGACCTGCACCAAGTGTTCAATTTCCAGAAATTGCGTTGCAATGGCGTTGCGGTCAGCCTGCCCTGCAAGAATGGACGTCTTGAGGGTTGTGAGTTTGCCGCCGACTTCGTTGGGACTTATTTCCGATGTAAAACCCGTAGATGAGGTCTTCTTCGGAGGAACGGTGACTTGGGGCTGTTGCGCGAGGATACTCTTGTCGAATTCAACCGTGGCGTTGTCATCCAGAAGAAAGACCAGATCTACCGCTCCAAAATTGACATGATCCTTATGGTTGAGGGTGACCGGTTGAGCAATACGGACGCCATTAACAAATGTCCCATTGGTGCTGTTAAGATCCGTCAACACATATTGATCATTTTGTTTTGTAAGACGGGCGTGCTGGCCGCTCACCATCAGATGGGGAACAAGAAAGTCGTTTTCCGGTTTGCGGCCGATCAGGATTTCGTTTTTTTCGATGATGAATCGGTGGGACTTTTTATCCTGTTCAAAAACAACGAATGAAGCCAAGTGGATCTCCTTGTTATTTCACAAATTCTTTTTTGACGGCTTCATACAACGGTGTCCAAACCGGGTTGCCGTACTCGGCCTTATCCAGTTTGAAGTTTTTGTCAAGTTCAAACGCGCGACGGAATTGGGCTCGGGCGTCTCCCGACCTTTGTTGGACGGCAAAGATAAATGCAAGAAACTTGTGTGCTTCGACTTTCCGATCCTTCTTAAGTTCCGTTTTTCCCACAGCACTGAGCAATAGAGACTCTGCCTCGGTGTAGTTTCGCTTTGTGTACGCATCTTTCCCTTGTTCGAAGAGATCGTTGGCACTGGCGTACTTAACAGAAGCTTGTCGTTGAGCCTCTTCGTACGCGGGAGTCCATGCCGGATGCCCAAGCTCGGCCTTATCCAGTTCAAAGTCATGATCAAGTTCGAAGCATTTAAGGAAATGCTGGATTGCGAGGATTTTATTGCCCTGGAGTGCGTGAATAAACGCAAGGTTCTTGCTGGTTTCAATCAACTTGCTCTCAGGCAGATTCTGATACGCGGCCTTGCTCAGCAGGGTTTTCGCCCGGTCGTACTGTCGCGCTTGATAGGCTTCAACGCCCTGGGTGAAAATAGAATCTGAGTCGTATTTCTTGCCGGACAATCCCAGGGTTGAACAACCGGAGGATATAATCGAAATACCTAATACAAGCGAAATGAGAAAATATTTCATTGTATGCCCTAGAAGTTATGTTGTAAGGTAATACTGATTCCGGCCTTCACCGTCACGTCTTTCGTGACGGGCTTATACGCCGGGTTTTCTATCCGAATTTTGTAACTTCCCGGTTTCAGCGTCAAGTTGTCGAGAGGCGGGGACGAACCCATGGATGAGCCGTTGACAAACACCTTGCCCCAAGGATTGATGATCAATTTGACATAACCGACAGATGCAGCAAGTTGCAGGTCCGCTTTGTTTTCCGTGTCGTTGGAAATCTTCAGGGACTTCATGGCTGTCAGATTGCCTTTGACCACCTTTATTTCCCGAGTACCGGCGGCAACGCTGTCCAGTTTGAGGTGAGTTTTTCCTCGTGCTTCACCGTCAACA
>JAGQUY010000307.1 GCA_020438245.1 Bacteroidota bacterium | reverse complement strand
ACTGGCTGTATTACAAAACCGACAGAAATATTCTGATCGCGATCATTTTTCATATCACGGCCGGGTACTTCAATGAAATCTTTCAAACCCATCCCATGAGCAAAGTAATACAAACCGTCCTGCTGTTGGTTTTTTCAATCTATTTAGTTCTGAAAGAAAAAGACTTTTTCTTCAAAAAACTGGCTGAAAAACCACAACGAGTGATCATTCAATCGCCCGGTAAAAATGGATGCCAACTTAACAGAAAGGTCAATATCATGAAAACCCTATTAGTCATTCTGTTTACGACCGTTTTTTGCGGTGTATCTTTTTCTCAATCGGTCACTCAATCCGTGAGAGGAAAAGTGTATGACAATTTAACGAAGGAACCGCTGCCACTTGCAAATATCATAGTCCCGGGCACAGACCCCTTGGTCGGAACAACTTCTGACATGAACGGTAATTTCATTCTGGAAAAAGTGCCGGTGGGCCGCCAAAAAATCCGGGTAACCATGATGGGCTATGAGAGTTATATAGTGAATGAGCTGTTGGTAGGTTCGGGTCAACAGCCTGTTATAGATATTGCGCTTCAACAAGCGACGTTGGAATCGGATGAAATTGTTGTCCTGATCAACAAGGATGTTCCACTTAACCCTATGACGACCGTGAGCAGCAGACAATTTAGCGTTGAGGAAACACAACGCTACGCCGGTGGCATTGATGACCCTGCGCGACTGGCGTCTTCGTTTGCCGGTGTTGCCACCCCGTCTGTTGTCAGTAATGGTATCTCTGTTCGGGGAAATAATCCGGAAGGTCTTTTATGGCGAATTGAAGGGGTGGAAGTGCCGAATCCAAACCACTTTGCTGATCTGACTGTCGTAGGTGGCGGATTATTGACGGCCCTGAGCAGTCAAATGATGGGAAACAGTGATTTCTATACCGGCGCCTTCCCCGCCGAGTATGGCAACGCAGCATCGGGTGTCTTTGATATCAATCTGAAAACCGGTAATCCGAATAGACGGGAATATACGCTGCAGGCCGGCGTAATCGGTGTGGATTTCAGCACCCAGGGTCCGTTTGTCATGGGCAACGAGGCATCCTACATAATGAACTATCGATATTCGACCATGGCGCTTATCTCGCCCGTTTTGCCGGAGAATACAGGTATTTTGAAATACCAGGACTTTTCATTCAAGACCAATTTTCCGACAAAGCAAGCAGGCCTCTTTTCAGTTTGGGGTATTGGTGCATTGGACGGACAGGAAATGAAGGCTGCGGACAGCGTTGATTGGACAGCCAATTCTGACAGGGATAATTCACAGACGGAATTATACATGTTTGCCGGCGGGTTGTCACACAAAATGGTCTTGAACTCAAGCACGTTTCTGAATTCCACGTTGTCAGCAACAGGCAATGGTTTATCACACAAAGAACAGCGTTTGAATTATTCATTACAGCCGCGCCCTCAATCCCATATTGATAACAATACCTGGCGCTACACGATACAATCAAGTATTGGAAAACGCTTCGGTAATAAGCTCAGTAATCAAACGGGGTTTTACTACAGTCAACTGGGTTATGATGTAGATATTGAACAATCTCAAGCCGAGGGCGCAACGCCGGTTACACTGGCTCGGCAAAAAGGTCAATCCGGCTTGCTGCAGCTTTATATCGAATCGAAGATTACGCCGTCTCCCGGATTATCACTGAATCTTGGTATGCACTCACAATATCTATTTCTGAATGATAAGTATTCCATTGAACCCCGAGCCGGCGTGAAGTACGATATTAACGATAAACACAGTATTGCCTTTGCATTTGGTTTACACAGCCGAATCGAACGATTGCCGATATATTTTGTTGAGATAGATGGCAAGCACCCGAATAAAGATCTGGACCTCTTGAAGTCAACACACTATGTTCTCGCCTACAACGTGAAGCTCAACGATAATTTGAGAGTGTCTGTGGAGCCATACTATCAGAAGTTGACCAACATCCCGGTTTCTCCCGATAGTTATGTTTCAACTATCAATATGCAGAATGATGTCTTCTTTAATGAAGCCCTGGTCAGCAAGGGCAGGGGCAGAAATATAGGGGTGGACTTGACGATTGAGCGTTTTCTGCACAACGGCTTCTATTATCTGGCAACTGCGTCCCTTTTTGATTCAAAATACACGGCTGCTGACGGTATTGAACGCAATACAAGGTTTAATAAAAACTATGTTTTCAACCTGCTTGCCGGAAAAGAATGGGTGGTTGGAAAAGCAAAAAACAACATTTTAAGTGCCAATATCCGCTTGAACTATTTGGGCGGAAATCGCAAAGAAGCCATAAACGAACAGGCTTCGGCGATTGAACAGGAAGCGGTTTATGGCGAAACAGGCGGCGCAGCTTTCGATAAAAAGTATCACGATGTCCCCGTTTTTTCCTTTACGCTGTCTTATCGGACAAATAGACCCAAGTATTCCTCCGTATGGTCGTTGCAAATTTTGAATGCGACCAGTGCACGGGAATATTCAAATGACTCTTACGACCTGAAAACAGGAAAAGTCAAAACCAACTATGAAGGTATAATGGTGCCGAATCTCAGCTATAAAATCGAGTTTTGAACCAACGTTTTAAATCGGTTTACTGAGTTAAGATTCCAGGTGATCGGTTGAAGGGAAGAGCGGCTGTCCGGGATTTGTAATTTCGGACAGTCGCTCGAACCTATTTACGTCGCCGTATTTTCGCGGATATGAAATACATTGCCCTCCGGGTCCATGGCATTGCACACCACAAACCCCGGGCCCTGCCAGGATTCATTGAATACCCTGCCGCCCAATTGTGCAGCCATGGATCTCACATCGGCAATGCTGTGAACCGTGAAAAAGAACTTCAAGGCAGTATCTTCTCTGCGCTCAGGCGGAATGCGGATAACGATGTCTGCGGCAATCTTTTCCGGGATCTGGTGAACTATCAGCTGGATGTCCGGAGATTGAAGGACGATGATCTCATCTGTTTCATGAATGTTCGACATCCCGGCCACCGAACCATAGAAGCGGGCGATGTTCTTCAACTCTTTGGCGTAAATAAACAAACCTGCCCGTGCGGGACCGGACATATTCTCTCCTCTGAATTTTGTTTAGTGTCGCAGAATGGCGGCCGTTTGACGACCTGATTTCAACTCTCTGATTTTACTCAATCCGTCTTATAAAACAAACAGGTTACTGGAGTTAATAATGAAAACTGTTGGACATTCAGTCCTTCGGAACTGGAAAAACGATCTCCATATAAACATCCGATCTTGCATACTCAGATGGCTTGGGAGGAGTTGTATGACGGAAGCCGAGACGCTCATAGAGCCGAATAGCGTTCGGCAACGTACTGCTTGTCTCAAGAAAGAGCACTTTCGCGCCCTGCGACAGGGCAAAGTCAACAACCGCCTGACCGAGCAGTTTTCCAATTCCGCGACCCTGATGAGCCGGGTCAACGGCCATCTTTGCCAATTCGTATCGGCCCGCAGAATCTCGGATTGCCGCAACCGTTCCAACCGGTTGGGATCCGTCCATGGCGAAAAATACCTGACCTCCCCGATCCACAATGGCGCCTTTTGGATTTTTCAGGATCTTCTCGTCCGCCGTTTCGAGAGAGAATAGACGTTCAATCCACGCTCGATTCAGCTCGGTAAATGCGGAAGCGAGGTTTGAACGGAAGGGAATGATTTGAATGGACGAAGGCATCGTTATCCGTTTACGCTCGTCGAAGGGCTGGGTTGCATGGCGATAATCTTAAGTTGATCTGCTCAGTACGGCTATCCCTTTTATTACGTTTGTTTTGCCCAACGCAATTCACAAGCTCAGGCGCCCCACACGGCGAGTTCATTTCCGCTGGGCTCGATGAAGTGAAAACGACGGCCGCCGGGGAAAGAGAAAATCGGCTTGACGATCTTGCCTCCGGCCTTGATTACCTTCGTCTCTGTTTGTTCCAGATTGTCGCTGTAAAGTACGATGAGCGCACTTCCTCGGTCAGATGACGCAGCAAGGTCGGCCTTGAAAAAACCGCCATCAAGCCCTTGGTCGGAGAAAGAGGCGTAGTCCGGTCCGTAGTCGACAAACGACCAACCGAACGCAGATTGAAAGAAAGATTTGGTTGCTTGCAAATCTTTTGCGGGAAACTCCACGTAGTTGATCTTTTCGTGGTTTGACATGGTCGGTTCTTCCTTTTTATGCCGGATGATGGTTATCTGTTTGACCGCGCAGGCTATCCCTTGCGATTCGTCCGAGTAAAAGCATGCATGTTATATCCTGCGTTGATGTGCCCGCATCTGCGTTGGGTTCCAAAAATTATACAAAATACTTGATGCTTTTCAAATTTTGGAAAGAGGCCGTCGCTTTTTTACTCCCGCCCATCTATTTCCACCACCACTCGGCCAACAATACGACCCGCTGCCAAATCGTCGAGACTTTGGTCGACCATTGCGAAAGAACGACGCTCCACCTCCGGCAGTTTGATTCGGCCCTGTTTGACAAGGTCCACCAGGGCAACGAGGTCTCGCGTGTTCCCGACAATGGATCCTTGAATTGCAATTTCACGCACGGCGATGAGCGGAATGGGTATGTTTGCGGTTCCGCCGAGGAGTCCACACACTACAAATCGTCCGCCCTTGCGTAGCGTTGGAATGGCAAGTGCTAAGGTCGCCGGGGATCCCACAAAATCGAGCATCGCGTAAAGGGGGCCGCCCGCAATGAGGGTCAGTTCTTCGGGGCCCTTTTGTCCCAGGTTGCAGGTTTCTAAAGCCCCTGAGGCACGTGCGGATTCGAGTTTGCGATCATCGAGATCGCAGGCGATGATGTTCTTATGTCCCAAGCCGCGAAGCACGGCGATAGCCATCGTTCCAAGACCGCCGCACCCGATCACTGCCACCCAATCATCGGGGTCGAGCGGGGAGAGCTTTTTGATGGCGCTATAGGTGGTCAGGCCGGAGCAGGAAAGGGGAGCTGCCTTGTCCGGCGGAATGCCGTCGATGTTTACCAAATACTTGGGGTGACGAATGAGAAGATGAGTACTGAAGCCGCCCCAGCGACCAAATCCGACGGCGCTCATATGCATGCAGAGATTGTCGTCTCCTGCCTCGCACCGTACACAGTTGCCGCATCCGATCCACGGGTTCACCAGATACCGCTGTCCAACCCCTATGTCCCGAACCGCATCGCCCACCGCAGCGACTTCGCCCACCGGCTCGTGTCCGGGTGTAATCGGAAGGGTGTAACCCCGGTCTGCGAAAGTCAGTTTTTTTCCGTCGCCGAGGTCGTAGTGCCCTTCACGGACGTGAACATCGGTGTGACAGACGCCGCAGTGCGTGAGTTTCAGGAGTACCTCGGTCCCCTTCGGTGTCGGTGTTTCCCTCGTACACACACGCAACGGCGTTGCCCAGTTCAAAAGATCGTAGCTCTTCATTTGTAATCCATCTTGGTGTGACTTTCAAAGTTTGACTTTCTTTCTTTTGTCAACGCGACAAAAGAAAGAAACAAAAGAAAAGCGCTAACGGTTGGCGAAAAAACGCCTGAATTCTCATTCACTTCGCGGCGCGGAAAAAACTCCTCGCCTCCACCAGGGGTGGAGTCTCGTCAGACAATTTTCCGCGCTGATCGCTTCGTTCATGAGAATTCTGAAACGGCCTTTTTTCGCAGGCCGAAAGACTTTTACCGGCGTAACGGCGTTGCCCGGTTTAAAGATCGTAGGTTTTCATCCGAAACTCTCTTTCATGATGAGATCCTTGCGGCCTTGGGAAAATCGTCGCCCGGAACGGCCGGTTCGCGAGTAAATTTGAGCGACAAACTTGTCCGAAGCCCCGACTTGTCGGGGCTTTTGGCGCCGCCTCTTCGCGGACGGGCGTTCAGGCGATTTTTCCATAGCCGCTATTTTCTTTGGTTCTTTCTTTTGTGTCAAAAGAAAGAACATTGACGGAGAATCTTTGTTCATAAGAATCTGAAACGGTCTTTTTTAGCAGGCCGAAAGGCCTCTTCATGTTCTTACGGCCCGGGGAATTTGGTGGTGTGCGCGATGGCAGAGGGCGTTCGACACCCGACGATGGCAGGCGCCTCATGGATCAGGGAATTATTTTCGAGCGCCGCTACCATAAAGAGGGCATAGTCTATGCGGCGGGTGAGGTTGCTGGCAAGAACGGGGTCGCCAACGTGCCGACTCCAGACGGGTAAGCCTTGGCTCTCTCCTTCCTCAAGATCACTTCCGCG
>JAGQUY010000306.1 GCA_020438245.1 Bacteroidota bacterium | reverse complement strand
TATACCGGCAAGGAGGTCGTTCTTGCCGCTAACAAGACCCATCTGGTAAAAAAGAAAGAAGAAGAAAGTTCTTTCTTGTCCAGCCTGTATTCAAGTCTTTCAAGCATGATGTGGGGAGAAACGTCCAACACATCCATGGCAGGAGCAACCCGTGCTTGGGCCGGTGATGCAGATCGAATGATTACAGCCAATTATCCTTCGGAAACCAAGGTCATGGAGTCAGAGCCGGTTTTCAAGTGGGTTGATCATCGAAAAACTCCTGGTACAGATTATGTGGTCAGTATCAAGAGCGAGATCAGCGACTTCAGTTATGAAATCCCGGTGAGTGGTGGAGCAAAGGAAGTTGTTTATCCCAAGACGGCGCCGAAGCTTAGCGTAGAAGAGAAATACGTGTGGACGGTCAAGGATGCCAAAGGCACCGATGTTTCACCAGCTGTAAAGTTCTCTCTTTTGCACCCGGACGACAAAAGCCTGCTGGACGAAGACCTAAATGAAGTGCGAAAAGTTTGCAATAGCGATATTACCAATCCTCAGTGGTATCTCCTGAGTTCAGCCTTATATCGCGATTATGGTCTGATGAAACAGGCTGAATCTGCCATACAGTCTTTGATTTCATTGAAGCCGGATATGGCACAGGCCCACATTATGCTTGCTACCTTATACAAAGAAACCGGTCGTCTTGAAGAGGCAAAAGCCGAGGAAGACGCGGCACGAAAATTGAGTGAGGGAAAATAGTCAGTTAGACTCTAATCATGATCTAGAAGCGGCAGTCTTTTCAGGCTGCCGCTTTTTTATTAGGTTAGAAAGGACGTCTGCCAACCGTTCAGCCACTGTAAATTGGTCAGACGGTTCGATCCTGGTCAGAACGGAAGTAAAACCAACTGCCATCGACGCTCTGTATTCGGGTTCTGAAACAATACGGCAGACCTCCTCACTGATTCGCTCCGGTGATGCGTTGTGTTGGATGAATTCTTGCACAACCGTATGTTCGGAAAGAAGGTTGATCAGTGAAACGTGTTTGATCCGCACAAAAAAACGCGCAATCCAGTACGTTATCCATGACGTCCTATAGACAACGACAAAAGGACACCCTTCTGCGGCTAATTCAAGATTAACGGTACCTGGCTTCGACATGGCTGCGTGCCAATTTGCCCACGGACGACGGATTTCTGCATCGAACTCAAAAAAGAAAGTAACATCTGGCAGCAATGGTTCCATCGACAGACGAATCCTGTCATAAATGGCTGGATCCAGATTGGGGTGACGACGTACGGTCGCATAAACCGGCTTGTTTTGACTGAGGCTGAGATGCTGACAGGCTCTCATCATAGTCGGCAGGATATGTTGAATCTCCTGCTTCCTGCTTCCGGGGCATAGAAGAATCCGTATGGTTTCTTGATTTTCTACGTTATTTTCATAATACTTTGCACCGCGCAGTCGCTCACTCAAAATATGTCCATAGTAGTGGGACGACAAACCCTCAGCGAGAAATAGTTGGTGTTCGAAGTCAAACAAAGGAAAAAGAACATCGCACGTTTTTCTGATTTTGGAAATGCGGGATTTTCTCCAAGCCCAGACTTGCGGCGGAGCAAGATAGACAATCGCCGGAGAGTCAGAAAGTTTCTTGATTTTCTTGGCCATTGCCAGGTTAAAACCGGGAAAATCGACCAAGATAACCAGTTGAGGCCGTGTTTGATGGATGTGTGCTATTAGTTGATTGGCCAGTCGAAGGAAGGTTGGCAGTTTGAATATAGGTTCTAGAAAGCCCATGACCGATAAATCGGATATGTTGAATAAAAGAGTCGCGCCGGCGTTTTGTAGATGGAATCCGCCAACAGCTGAAATCTTGACGCTTGGCAATTTGTCGAACAATGCTTTGCAGAGGAGCGACGCGGACAGATCGCCGGAGGCTTCACCTGTAATAAATAGAATGCGAAAGCTATCCATTGGCATGGGTAGAATGGTACGAACTCAAACAGCAGAAAGCAATTAACTTGGAAAATCAAATAAGAGAGGTGCTTCGAGACTTGGTTCAGGTCGAGTTCATTATTTTCGACTCGAATGCCTATTTTGTGAAATTTGAGAGTAGTCACCTCAACCAGGCTTTGCTTGATCTCATCTCTGCCCGGTTTAAGGCAATAGGTTTTATATCTGAAATCTCAAGTCTGTCTTCGCAAACTGAAAAAGATCAAACAAAAGACCTGGTAGTGCTTCGGCTCATCCCGGAGAATCAGCAGCTGCTCAAACAGCGCTGGCCACCAAAGAGTAAATGGTCCTGGTTATCCCATCCGGCAGTAAACTTGACGTTGTTTGTGGTTACTTTTATAATCGTCTTCGTGACAGGCGCAGCCACAATTCTAAACAAATCTTACTCGGATGCATGGAGTTGGATGACCGGTTTGCAATTCTCCATGAGTTTGATGGGGATTTTGACGGCTCATGAATTTGGTCATTATGTGGCTGCCCGATATCACAAGCTGGATGTGAGTTTGCCGTATTTTCTTCCGGGCATCATATTACCGCCGGGGCTCGGAATACCGACGGTCTGGCCTGGAACGTTTGGGGCATTTATACGTATCAAGTCACCGATACAGAACAAGCGTCAACTTATGGATGTTGGAGCGGCTGGACCCATAGCCGGTTTTGTTGTTTGCCTGGCTGTTCTTTTATACGGTTTTATCACGATTCCTGACAAAACGTATGCTTATCAGTTCTATGACCCG
>JAGQUY010000305.1 GCA_020438245.1 Bacteroidota bacterium | reverse complement strand
AACAGAACCAGGCACGCAGTGAGCAAAGCAATGATGCGTTGTGGAATGAATCTATAGTATTTTCTATAATTAATCGCATTTAGAAAGCGGCGTTGACGGCTTCTTCGTGGCTTAGTCCGGCACGCTTGTGTTTGCGGTATTTCCTTTTGATGACGGCCCATTGCTGTTCGATTGGGTTGAGGTCCGGTGAATATTCCGGTTGAAATTTAAGCTTGCAACCTATTGACTCAATTAGTTCTTTCGTTCTTTTCGACTTATGAAACGGCGCGTTATCCATGATCACGGTTTTCCCTGATGGCAGCGCAGGCAACAGACATTTTTCGATCCATCCATTGAAACGCGTGGCGTCTGTCGAACCTTTAAACGCGTAAGGCGCAATCAGCTTTTTCGCCTGTGGCAGCCATGCCGCAATCAGTGAAGTTCGCTTTTCCCTCTTGCCACAAACTTCTGATATTACTTGCTTTCCGCGCGGCGCACGGGCATACTCGCGGTGAGTTCGCGGATCAATTCCCGACTCATCCAGGTACACCAAATCTCCGGGATCGATCTGCTCGATTTCGGCTAGGAATTTTTGTCTTTTTTCCCCGTCTCTCTCCACGTATAGGGTAGTTTTTTTTACGGGTTATCTTCAGTTTGCGAAGGTGGTAATCGATCGTCGAGGGGTAGACCCCAAATGGCTCGGCCAGCTCCTCTAACGTAGCATCGCTATTGGTGGCAATCATCTGTTTTAAAACAGCAATATCAACCTTGCGGATCTTGCTCGTTTTTCGTGGAGGCGGCGATAACACACCTGTTTTACGTAGCTGGCGACACCAGTTTCCGATCGAATTACGACTAATTTTAAACACGCGCATAGCCTCTTCCCAAGGCATGCCGGACATGACGTTTTCAACAACGCAACGACGAAAATCTAATGAATAAGACATCCTTGCACTATAACATATTAGTGCGATTAATTATAGAAAATACTATAACAAATTATTTATTTGAGGGCTATTTTGATTGCGGCGATGGCGACGAAGGCCATAAAGAGGGCATCGTCTTTCTCATATCTCAGGGCGAGTCGCTTGTTTTCTTTAATCTTTCCAAAGAATTGTTCGACGCGCCCTCGCAAGGCGTAACATGCCTTGTCATAGAGAATTTTTACTTTCCGGTTTTTTCTTCCGGGAATCACCGGCGCATTGTTCTGCGATCTTAAAAAATCACGGAAGGCATCGGAATCATACCCCATATCCAAGACGCAATGACAGCCATAAACTCCTTCAAACAACTGTTCTGCAACAGAAATATCGGATGCATTTCCCGCCGTCAGGAATCCCTCAACGAGATGCCCTTCCGCCGTCAGCGCCAGGTGTAGCTTCGTGGTCACACCCGCGCGGTTGATGCCTTTGCTTTGCTGCCCCCTTTTTGCCCGCCACCGTGGCGGTGCACCTTAAATGTCGTGGAATCACCCAGAACCACCTGCATTCGTATCTTTTTATCCTGCTGTAATGAAATGAGAACTTTCCACCACACGCCCCGGTCGGACGCGCGTTTGAAACGCGTGTAAACAGAATGCCACGGGCCGTAACAGACGGGAAGATCGCGCCAGGAAATCCCCGTACGAAGCACATAAAGCAAGGCATTGAAAATTTGATAATGACTGATATGCGGCGGGCGTCCGGCAGAAGAATAACAACTATCAATCAATGGCTTGATGTCGCTGTTAAACCGCTCTCTTGATATGGGATACAAACGTTTGTCCATGAAAAAACCTCCTCATGGACTCCAATAATAGCACACTAAATAATTTGTTAACAGTGCCTAAGAAGACATTATCCTTCACCCAATGCAGCTTATTCTCAATCCCCCAATGGTTACGATTGAGCTCCAGCAGATGTTCTGGCGTCGTGGATGATTCGGGCAGGCTGGTGATGAAGCAGGTAGACTCTATAGAGGTTTTACCTGTGCTTTTGATAGTCCGTTGCCTGGTGATGCGACCTACTTGCATCAGTCCAGGCCACTTAATACGGCAATGTGCTGTCGAGATCACTTCTAACTTGCGTTCTTCAATACGACCATGGCCCACATCAAGCGTCTTCGTAATTCTCCGTTTTTTTATCCGCTGTATCAAGCGCGTGCTCAATGGCTGTACGCACCGGTTTATGATTGTCTTTAAGAGCAAACATATAATCACCCCCCTTGTTCTTA
>JAGQUY010000304.1 GCA_020438245.1 Bacteroidota bacterium | reverse complement strand
AGGGACGTCAGGCTCTCGTCCCTGAGCTTGACTAAAGGCTTGATAAAAGGCATACGTTCTTCGGGAATCAACGTGATTGACGTCGGTGAGGTGCCCACTCCGGTACTGTACTACTCAATTGTGTATTACAAGACCGACGGAGGCATTATGATTACCGGCAGTCACAATCCGCGTGAATATAATGGTTTCAAAATGTGTCTCGGCCTGTCGCCGATTTACGGGGATCAGATACAGGAATTACGCAAATTGATCGAAGATCAGGCCTATGCGTCCGGATCGGGGTCTTTTGAGGAACGAGAGATTGTAGACCCCTATGTTGAAATGATCAAACAAAAGATCCGTTTCGAAAAGCCCTTTAAGATTGTCATTGATGCCGGAAACGGAACCGCCGGAGTAATTGCACCTCGCATTTTTCGAGAACTCGGCTGCGAGGTAATTGAGCTGTATTGCGAATTGGATGGCAATTTTCCCAATCACCTTCCCGATCCTACTAAACTGGAATACGTCGTAGATCTGCAGCGATTGGTCAAGGAGCACCATGCCGATCTCGGATTGGGGTTTGACGGAGACTCCGACCGTGTGGGTGCCATCGATGAAAAAGGGCGGGTTATTTATGCCGATAAACTGATCGCGCTGTTTGCCCGAGAAATAAATGAGAAATCACCCGGTTCCAAGATTCTCTTTGACGTAAAATGTTCACAGGCATTGGTAGAAGACATCGAAGCTCATGGAGGAGTGCCTGTGATGTATAAAACCGGCCACAGTCTTCTAAAAGCCAAAATGAAAGAACTTCACAATCCGCTCGCCGGAGAAATGAGCGGGCATATCTTTTTCGCCGACGATTTCTTTGGCTACGATGATGCCATTTATGTGGCTTGCCGTCTCGTACAGCAATTATCGCGGACCAGGGAAACCCTTTCCTCCCTGTCCGATTCGATCCCCCAATTTGTTTCCACGCCAGAAATCCGCGTGGATACGACGGAAGAGGATAAATTCAGGATTGTCGATGAGGTGCGTGAGTATTTTCGAGCCAAGTATCCCATCAATGACGTGGATGGCGTGCGTATTTTATACGGAGACGGGTGGGGCCTTGTTCGAGCGAGCAATACCCAGCCGGTCCTCGTGGTCCGCTTCGAGGCTAAGGAAACCAGCCGTCTGGAGGAAATCATGAACGAAGTCATCGGTAAATTACGGGAGTATCCGTCGGTTCAAATCAATGAGAAAGATCTGGTGTACTGATGAAGACACTTCAGGGAGTTTTCAGAAACGGAAAAATTGAAGCGCTTGATGAGTTGAAAGCGCCCAATAACACGAAACTGCTGATCGTTGTTACAGACGAAGTGCTTCCGGACGCCGTGGCGTCCAATTTGCCGGATGTTTCTGTTCTTGAAAGGATTCGACGTCGGACCCGGGCCGAAGTGAGCTCCGACCAGCAAGTCAGTGCACGACAAAAACTCAAACAAATCACCTCCCAGGTCGAGGGTAAACTGCCCTTTGAATCGTTGGATGAGGCCAGTCGAAGTCTTAGGAGAGACTCTCATGATCATGATTGACAGCGATGTCTTCATCCTGGACAATTTCTACCCTCACGACCCGCGTTATGAAAAAAACAATTTGTTTCTTCACCGTGTTCAGACCAAAAAGAACTGCACGACTATTTTCAATGTGCTTGAAGTCTGCAGTTTGATTGCACCTCATTGTTCGGATGAAGAACTGCTGGAATTTTTCGAACATTTTGACCGAACCTATAATCTGGAGATCGTGTATCCGCAAACGTACGATTTGTCGACCGAGTATTTCATGGATCACTTTTTCGGGGAGGTTTTGAGAAATAGTCAGGCCACGGGCAATGTGAGCGACAGTCTTGTGTTTACACTGGTCAAACAGCGTGGTCTCAACGTGGTTGTATCCTGGCAGGCCAAACAATACAAGCAAAGACTGGGTCGCTTGGGAAGAATAGAATTTCTTCAACCCGACGAATACATCAAGATTTATCAATCCCTTGACAGAAAGACCTCTGAGTCATGAACAAAATAGTAGAGTGTGTTCCCAATTTCAGCGAAGGCCGAGACGAGAAAACAATTCAAGCTATTGCAGATTCTATTTCGGCGGTGAAGGGAGTCCGGCTGTTGAATGTCGAGCCCGACAAGGATTACAACCGCGTTGTCGTTACTTTTGCCGGTGAACCGTCAGCGGCTGTTGAAGCCGCGTTGGAGGCCACCAAGACAGCCTGCGACCGCATTGATATGAGGAACCACAAAGGAGAGCATCCGCGTATGGGGGCAACCGATGTGGTACCGTTTGTCCCGGTTAGCAATATTACCATGGAAGAATGCGTACAACTGGCCAACCAGTTCGGTGCCATGGCGGCCGAACAGTTGGGTATTCCGGTGTACCTGTACGCGCAGGCTGCCAGAAGGGCTGACCGGAAAAAGCTACCGGACATACGCGCCGGCGAGTATGAAGCGTTGCCCTCGAAATTGAAAGATGCAAAGTGGTATCCCGAGTTCGGGCCAAAAGAATACACCGATCGTGTAGCCAAGTCAGGCGCCACGGCGACAGGCGCCCGCTTTTTCCTTATTGCATATAATGTTAACCTGACGACATCCGATGTAAAATTGGCCGATGAAATAGCCTTCCGAGTTCGTGAGAGCGGTCGTCCGAAGAGGAATGATGAGGGTAAGGTCATGAAAGACGAAAACGGGAAAACCATACGCATTCCGGGCACTCTTCGGGAAACGCAGGCAAAAGGGATCTTCATGGACGCCCATCAGATTACGCAGGTTTCGATGAATCTGCTCAACTATCTGATTACGGGCATCCACACGGCGTATGAGGAATGTAAAAAAGAAGCCCAAAGTCTGGGATTCGAAGTTACGGGCAGCGAGATTGTCGGGCTGGTACCGAAGGATGCTCTCGTTATGGCCGGAAAATTTTATGCGGAAAAAACCAAACAACGGATTTCCGACGACGGTCAGTTTATCGATCTCGCCATCGGGCAGCTAGGCCTTAGTCAGCTCGCCCCGTTCATTCCGGAGAAAAAGATCATTGATCTGATGATCTAAGGCTTTCTCGCAAGCGGTACTTCTCCAACAGAACGAGGACTGCCACCGTTGCCGACCAAAGAAGCATCACTCCGAGCACGCGTCCCCACACGATCGCTGAAGAAACTTCCTCCGTTTTGGTGAGATGAACAGGCCATCCCCAATCTCCGAATGTCAATCTGTAGCTTCCGAATTGTAAGAACTCGTTGGAACATAATCCCAACAAACCCAAGCCTGCAAGGATGCTCATCGTTGCCAGGCCGGTGAAATCCAAGATGCGCCGAATAGGAACGTATTCCTTGGTTCGCCAATGCGTCCAAGTAAACAAAAGCATTGCAAGAAAAGCAAAAGTGAATTGCATTTGAAAAACAGAAAAGGATTTGGCCAGTTGGTAAAAGGGCAGGAAATACCAATGCGGTTTTACCTGCAGTGGTGCCATGTCAGGAGTCGCCTGAGAACCAAGGTCAACCGGAAACAGGATGGCCAGGGTCGCGACCACCGCGATGGATAAATAGAATAGCTCAAGTATACGCAGATACATGTCCGGTTCCTTCTTACCAAGATGCTTCTTGGATAGAACGTACATCAGTAGAACAGCAACCAGGATCCACGGAAGAACCTGTGTATGGATAACATAAAATCTGCGAACCCAATCGTCGATGGAGCCATCACCAAAAAGGACCGGCGACAAAACATCCCCGATCAACATTGTCCTCTCAACAACTTCCCTGGTGATCACCCCTCCCCAATACCCATCTTGATGCAATGGAAGAAAGGCACCCGTGAGGCAGGCCCCCAGCACCAGAAAGCCGGAACCAATCACCATCCACCACGATCTCCTGGGTAATAGAATGCTCTTTATTCCTTGCCGAATGGTTATTATCAGGATCCACAGAATCATCGCACTCGAACTCCAGATGTGAACTTGGCGCACTAAACCAAACAGGGCGTCCATTTCCATGTTCAGCGTGGTTTCGAAAGCATTTCCAGGATCATAGTTGATAGAAAGCAGTATGCCGGTCGAGAGTTGAATGATAAACAGCGTGAAGAAGAAGAACCAAGGATCATTCTTAGACAGCGCATGCCAACGTGACGCAATAAGATGTCGCCACATCAGAGATTGCCGTCCAAGTAAATCTTATCATTGGAAATCCGCACATTGAGCGAGGTCATATCTGACGAGGAAGGCCCTTCGATTCTTGTTCCGGTTTTGGTGAAGACGGCTCCATGGCAGCCGCAGGAGAATTGTTCTTTATCGGAAACCCAATGTAAACTGCAGCCCATGTGGGGACAGCGGGCAGACAGCGCCCTTATTTTTTGGTCGTCAACAACCACGAAGACGGTTTGGTCTCTGGATTTGGCGGTTACTACGGCACCGTCGGTCAAATCGCCGGATGTAAGAATGTTGTTCTCAACGGACAACGGCACCGGCGAGAAGATGCGGCTATGAATAGAAGATCTTGTTAAAGCCAGGAACCAACCTACGATAGGGAGCGCGGCCAGAAGGGAAACTGCATCACGAAGGAAATCTCGTCTCGAACGGGTGGGCCTTCTCAAGTTGACTCAGGGTTTTGGATTGTTCTTCTCGTTATGCGGACCCTCTTCATCGGGTACATCCCCTATTCCCTCCGCCTGTTCTTCCGCCCATTCACTTAGTCTCTTGCGTTCCATTTCTGTCAGAACGGCCTCGGGATGCATTCGTACATATATGTTCAAAGGCATTTCACCCTCAGAAACAACCTCTGCTATCTGGAAGAGTTTCTTGGCTTGTTTGCCCTTGGTATAATTGCCCCATTCTGACAGATTTAGATGTCTTCGTCCTTCTTTCACGTCCTTGGCTACGATCCACATAACGGGAGCCACGTGGCTGTACCAAGGCCATTTCGTCGAGTAGCTGTGGCAATCCATGCATGCTCGCTGGAGTAATCCGACAACTTCTTCACTCATTTGGACTTTGGACATAATGTTGATGGATTCGTCCTGAGTGGGATTAGAACGTTCCGGTCTGTAGAACTGTATTCCGACTGCCAGCAGAACGAATACATATAAGGCCTTTTTCATATATCACCTTGTTATCTTGAGAATCGTCTCGTTAACTTCCACTTTGTATTTTGGTAAAGGTCCCGAAGAGGGTCCCTTGACAACGCTTCCTTCAAGGTCATAGTTACTGCCGTGACAAGGGCAGACAAACAGTTGTTTTGAGTTTCTGAATTTGACGTTGCACTTCTTGTGCCGACAAATAGAAGAAAGAACAACATAGTTCTTCTCTGATTGCCGGACGATGATCAGATTGTCCTCAATTCCATCTATCATGACGTCCTTGATCACTTTGTACCCGCCGTCCATGGAAAGCTCTGGATAGTCAGACAGCACGATCTCCAAAGCCGTGCCGGAGTCGGATTCCCCACCGAATCTCTTGAATCCGGAGAATAGAAAACCAGACATGAGCAGCATGAAACGACGCCGCGACCAACGAAGTGACATCAGACAAGTTATTCGCTTTTTGTTGGGATCATGGTACCCAATTCTTCTGAAAACTTCAACGCCGATTTCCTGGCTTCATCAATGGCGCGACCGATTAGAA
This sequence comes from Bacteroidota bacterium, assembly GCA_020438245.1. Classification (GTDB taxonomy): domain Bacteria; phylum CLD3; class CLD3; order SB21; family SB21; genus JAGQUY01. The sequence goes on along the minus strand of JAGQUY010000304.1, from coordinate 878 downwards.
CAGCCTTCAATTCCCTGCGATCCATTATCGCTTGTAAAAGCTCTTTCATTCCTTGACTCCGGAGACGCCCAGCAAGTCGAACTTCGACAAGGCCGTAGAGCACAAGGAGATCATGCCAATCGCCCAATACATCCTGGGCGTGACCAAATGATTTTCGCGCATATTCGGCCCCTGGCGAGTCTTCAAAACAGAGCTTCCAGATTTCAAGTTTGTATTTTGACTCCTTTATCAGGAGCCGAATCGGGTGGAGCTTTATATCCTGTTGAATATGGAAGCATGCCTGGCGAAGCTCTCCACGAAGATACTTCCTCAATCTTGCGTGTGAAATCCGAGTTTTAAGCCGATGTGCGACAACCTGTTTCACTGAAAGAATTGCCTTCAATCGCTTTCGAAGCACGTACTCCTGTTTAAGGAATGATTCCAGTAGTCCATAATCGAGATATTGAGTTCCATTCATAATCTCTTTGAGCAGGCCAATTGCCACTTGAATATCTCGAAGTCCGGCCGCTCGCTTGAAGCATTGATTGATGCTTCTGATATCTTTTCCGGGCGGGAGTGCATTGCCATGGACAGCGAGTTGTCGGGCTTGGTACCATCTTCGAACACTGACTCTAAAATCGTGAACAGTATCCTCGTCGGGATTGAGGCGTGCTTGCTGAGCGAGAAGTTCCATTTTTCCGCAAAGTTGATTATAATACGATGAAAAGGTCATGGATCAAACCTCATGCAAGACAATGAACTTCTCTTACTTTTGACTTCCAGGCGTATTGCCGCTACGACAGACGCGATCGTTCGGTTGAAGGGGGGAGCATCGGGCAAACAGTTTTACCGGATAGTCCCTTGTGGTGAACGTGCGAGCGCCATAGTCGTTGGTTTTA
>JAGQUY010000303.1:2089-3216 GCA_020438245.1 Bacteroidota bacterium | reverse complement strand
GAAGAAGATGCTGTTCTTGAAATAATTAGAAAAACACCTAATCAAAGAGGCTGTAAACAGCCTCTTTTTTTTTCCGATTTACATTCTGGTCGCCTTGGCCATGCCTATTATCCGGTGAACAAGTTTTTCAATTCCCGTCGCGATGTTGCCCAATCGCTCGTCGTCGTACATGTAGGCGGGTGTCGTGACCATTCTCAGTCGTTCGTCGACTTCGATTTCTTCCGCCTTTCGATTGTGATGTTTTGCACCGCATTGTTCCAATACCTGCGCCGTTTCCGCATCATTCCCAATTGTAACCTGCACTCCCTCCTTGCCAAATATCGTGGCAAGAATTGAAGGCGCAATGCAAATTGCCCCCACGGGCTTTCCCTGGCGGTGAACATCTTTGATCAGTCTTTCAACATCCCCTTGTACCGTTGCGTTGGCGCCATGAGACGCAAAGTTGGATAGATGCTTTGCCGCGCCGAATCCTCCCGGCAGAATCAGCGCGTCCAAATCGTCGGCTTTGATCTTCTGAATATCGACGATCTTTCCTCGTGGGATGCGCGCCGCCTCGACAAGAATATTGCGTTTCTCTTTCATAGGCTGTTTGGTAAGGTGATTGGTCGAGCCGACATCCAGGTCGGGTGCCATTATCGTTGCCTGTGCGTCCGACCGATCGACGGCAAGCAGGGTTATCACAGCTTCCCGTATTTCGCTGCCGTCAAGATAGCCGCAGCCCGATAGCAGGACTCCGATTCTCATAACGTCTCCTTTCCATGTTTAAGGAAAGGTACATCCACACGACGAGAAGCGCAAATCTGCTTGATCGGCAGCAAGCGTATCTCTAAGTTATTTGCACACTTCAAGGCTAAAAAGTATGCTTGCTCAAAAACGCCTGCTTGCGGCTCTATCCACTGTGTTTTTTTTGGTTTTCGTCTGGTCGGTGATCAATCCCAAAGAACGGATGACATGGTTCCTCGAATCGGTTCCCGCCCTGATTGGATTTGTTCTCCTGGTCTTAACCTATCGGCGTTTTCCGCTGACGAGTCTCCTGTACGTTCTAATATGTATCCACGCCATTATACTTATGGTTGGAGGTCACTACACGTATGCGGAAGTTCCCTTGTTCGACTGGATAAAGGAAG
>JAGQUY010000303.1:0-1986 GCA_020438245.1 Bacteroidota bacterium | reverse complement strand
TCACCGTTGAAACCCGGCAAATGGCTGGTATTTCTCGTGGTATGTGTGTGTCTTGCGGTCAGTGCAACCTACGAGCTTGTTGAATGGTCGTATGCAGCCGGGGAGGGGGCCAATGCCGATTCCTTTCTGGGTAGCCAGGGCGATATTTGGGACGCGCAAAAGGATATGCTGTTTGCTGTCATCGGTTCTGTGTGTGCAATCCTTTTTCTGAGCAGGGTGCACAACAAACAGCTGGAAAAAATGGGAGTTGTCTTACAATGACACCTATGAAATGGACGGATCGTCGTTTTGAATTCAGTCATTCGCTGGATCTTTTTCCCAATGTGCTGGAACGACTTCGGGGCGCACCAGTTCGCGTGCGGGAGATGGTACACGGGTTACCGCCAGAAACGCTCGTACGAAGACCCCTGGCGGGCTGGTCGATCCAGGAACATATCGGCCATTTGGGGGACATTGAGGACATCCACGAAGGCAGAATTGATGATTTTATTTTCCATGCGCAGCGCTTGCGGCCCGCCGATCTCACCAATCGAAAAACACACGATGCAAATCACAATGCAACAGATCTCGACACGGTGATTTCCAGATTTTCCTCGAAGCGGGATCATTTCATCGATCGGTTAATCAAGCTCGATCAGGATACGCTGCAGGTTCTTTCCCTTCATCCGCGCCTCGAACAACCCATGCGCGTAATCGACATGATGGTTTTCACTGCCGATCACGACGATCACCACCTTGCCTGGATCAGAGCGCTGATGAAGCGGTTTGCCTCATCATGAGCCCCTCCGAAGTGCTTGCTGCTCTTGAGAAAAAAAGTACTGTTAAGTTGCGCGAGTTGTATTCCAAACAGGGGGCTCAGGCTGTGTTTGGAGTCTCGCCTGCGGGGTTCAAACAGCTGGCAAAACTACTCGGCACAAATCAATCGCTCGCGGAAGCATTGTGGCAGAGCGGCAACGTCGATGCCATGATATTGGCGGCTTTGATTGCGGATCCAGAAGCAGGAGATTCGTCCACCCTCAAGCGTTGGGCTGATTCAATTTCTTTTTACAAGGTGGCCGATGCTTTTGTCGATGAATGGGTCGTCAAAACGAAAACGGCCAAAGATCTGATGGAATTCTGGATTAAATCGCCGAAAGAGTTTGTGCGCCGATGCGGCTATCGTATTCTGGCGTGGTTTGCCGCCAACGACAGAAGCATCTCAAACGACCAATGGATCGCGCATTTGCACGTCATTATGAACGAGATTCAATACCAGGAAAACTGGGCCCGGGAGGGAATGAATACGACGTTGATTGCCATAGGAAAGATCAATCGTGTGGTTAACATGGAAGCAATGATTGTGGCCATGCAAGTTGGCAAACTCTACGTCGATTATGGAGATCCATCAATCAAACCCCCGGTAGCGATGAGTATTCTGGCGGATCGGAAACTCCGTGATCGATTGGAATGATTGTTCACCCGGTGGGAGCAACGGTCATGGTTGAGTCGGTTATTTTTGATATGGACGGGCTCCTGATTGACTCCGAACCATTCTGGAGAGAAGCGGAGATTGAGGTTTTCAGAGAGGTTGGAGTCCACGTTACGGATGCCATGTGTGAAGAAATAATGGGGTTGCGAATCGATGAGGTTGTCTTGCATTGGTACGGGCGATTTCCGTGGAATCATGTTGCACTCAAGACTGTGGCTGATCGAATTGTCGATGGCGTCGTTCGAAGAGTTGAGGAGCGGGGGTCTCCAATGCCTGGTGTTATGGCGATTTTGGATTTTTTTGCACGTCGGAAAGTGCCAATGGCAATCGCAACCTCATCCGTGCAGCGCCTCGCCGATGCAGTTGTTCGAAAGCTGCAATTTCGGGATTGCTTTCGAGTTATACAATCTGCCGAAACGCTCCCGCTGGGAAAGCCCCATCCGGATATTTTCTTGAAGACTGCAAAGGCACTCGGTGTCGATCCTGTTCAGTGTTTGGTGTTCGAGGATTCCATGAAC
>JAGQUY010000302.1 GCA_020438245.1 Bacteroidota bacterium | reverse complement strand
AGTACAGGTTGCAACGCCTGAGATTGTTCAGACGATGACGGTTGAAGAGTTAAAGCGAGAGCTTCCAGCTTTCGATGGGTGGATAATTGGTGACGATCCAGCAAATCGGGAGGTTTTCACAGCCGGTCGATTGGGGCGCCTTAAAGCCGCCGTGAAGTGGGGTGTTGGCGTTGACAACGTTGATTTTGATGCAGCGCGTGAGTTGGGTATTCCTATAGCCAACACACCAGGTATGTTCGGTCGGGAAGTTGCTGATATGGCGCTTGGGTATGTGATTGCACTAGCAAGGCATACACATCTCATTGATAGGGCGGTAAGAGATGGGCGGTGGGAAAAACCTGCCGGAGTATCCCTAGCTGGACGAACGGCTGCAATTGTGGGGTTTGGCGATATTGGCGCCAGTTTAGCAAAGCGATTGTTGGCCTGCGATATGAAAGTTGTAGTCTACGACCCCTATTACAACCTCAAACCTGGATTAGAGGTCGTTGAAAGAGCAGAGTGGCCGACAAGAGTTGACGAAGCTGATTTTCTTATAATGACGTGTGCCCTGACAAAAAACAACTTTCATATGGTAGACGGAGACGTTCTTGGGCGAGTCAAACGCGGAGTCAGGATAGTTAATGTTGCAAGGGGGGCACTCATTGATGAAAGCGCCTTGATACGAGCATTGGCCAATGAGACCGTTCATTCCGCTGCATTAGATGTTTTTGAGACAGAACCGCTGCCCTTCGAATCCACACTTAGAAAATTTGGTCAATGCATTTTTGGGTCCCACAACGGTTCCAATACAGTGGATGCTGTCGAGCGAGCCAACAAATTGGCTGCTAAGATTTTATTGGAGTTTCTTGGAATTGAAATCAGAGAGGATCCTGATTGAATAGGAGTGTTTTGATAACTGGCGCTCAGGGTGGTCTTGGGCGAGCCCTTTGTCAACTTTTCAAAGAAGCTGGATATTGGGTGATTGCAACAGACAATGTTTCGGATAAAGAAGCTTTAGGTGACGTATATGTGCGAGCGGATCTCTTATTGTTGACGCGCGATGTTGTATACCGTGAAGAGATTATTGGCAGACTAACTTCATTGACCAAACCGCACGGGTTGGACGCCTTAGTCAACAATGCAGCCGTGCAAATTTTAGGAAGAGTTGATAATCTGTTGGTAGAAGATTGGCAGAAGACAATCGATATTAACGTCACCGCTCCTCTTATTCTGATACAAAAGTTTTTGCCGCACATCGAAAAAGTGAAGGGAAGTGTCGTGAACATCGCTAGCATCCACGGCAGATTGACTAAGGCCGGGTTTCTTTCTTATGCGACGAGCAAGTCTGCTCTTATTGGGATGACAAGAGCACTTGCGGTGGACCTTGGGCCAAGGGTTCGCGTTAATGCCGTCTCTCCCGCCGCTACAGAGACTCCCATGCTCATGGCAGGTTTCAATGGAAGCCGGGAAAAGTTACAGCATCTTGCATCCATGCATCCTTTGGGTCGAATCGCGACAGCCGAAGAGGTTGCTCGAGTTGCACTGTTTCTCACATCGGAGGCTGCGAGATTTATGACCGGTGTCGTGATTCCTGTCGATGGTGGAATTGGCTCCAGACTGCACGATCCAGACTAGATCGAATGACAATTGGGAAACATATATGAATGTACTATTTTATCGTTTCAAAGAAGCTATAAAGACTTCGAGGATTTCTCCTCTTCTTCGTTTCCTCAAAGGCCTTACTCGAAAGGCGACAACCAACGATCTGTACGATTTTCAAACTCAGCAGATTTTGAAAACTGTTCTCACCGAAGAATCCAGTTGCATCGATATCGGAGCGAATCGAGGAGATATCCTGAAACTTATGGTTAAATATGCTCCAAATGGAAGTCACCTTGCGTTTGAGCCACTACCGCATTATTGCAAATTGTTGAAGAGAATTTTTCCAAAGGTTTCTGTATATAACATGGCGTTGAGCGACGTTGAAGGAACATCTGATTTCAAATATGTAGTCAATGCGCCAGGGTACAGTGGACTGCGGAAGCGTGTCTATCACATACGAAAAGCCATAATCGAAAATATTCGGGTGCAAGTTAAAAGGCTTGATGATGTAGTGCCAGACTCTATTTCTCCAAATTTCATAAAGATTGATACGGAAGGATCGGAGTACAATATTCTGAGAGGAGCATTGAAATTAATTCTTCGGGCAAAGCCCATACTCCTTTTTGAAGCGGGAAAAGAGTCCACTGGCCAGTATGGCGTGAAACCGGAAGATTTCTACACTCTTATTTGTTCAGATATGAGTTACATGATATCGACCATGAACAGATATCTTTCAAAATCAAGGCCTCTGACCTTAGCAGAATTCGTAGACAACTGGCATAGCGGTACGGAATACTATTTTCTTGCGTATCCGATCAAAAAGACCACCGATTGACTTCCTTGAAAACTTAGCAAGAAGACCATTTGAATCGCTTTAGGTTTGCCACATATACTTCCAATCTTTGCAATTCTCCGACATTTATGACGTGGGCCAGCCATCTGTCGAGATCACTGAGCCTACTAATTGTTCTACCCCTTATTTTGCATAACTTTTCAGCCGAAGAGATTTCATTATGGTATTTGCTCAGTACTGTTGTTGCATTGCAGTCATTGGTTGATATGGGCTTTGCCCCTACTTTTGCTCGTTCTATAGCCTATGCAGTAGGGGGTGCAAGTAAATTAGAAGATTTCAGTAATTCATCGCATATTGAAAGTTTAGGTTCAACTAACTGGGCGTTACTGGAGCGTATTTGCTCGACTATGAAGGTCATTTATTTCCGCCTAGGGTTGATGTATTCGATTGCACTCACAATGATTGGAACTGCGTTCCTGTATCATCCCATATCGCTACTTCAAAATCCATCTGAGGGTTGGACTGCGTGGGCGATTGTTATTGCGTCTTCCGCAATAACGTTTTGGAATGCTGCGTACACATCGTATCTTCAAGGAGTAAATGAAATTTCCCGGTTTCGGAGATGGGAAACGCTTGTGATTCTATTATCGATCTTTTCTAACTTTAGTGTTCTTCTTTTCAATGGCAACTTATGGATGCTGGTTCTCAGCTCTCAAGTATGGTCCCTCGTTGGAACTTGGGTATATTATCGGCTTTGCTGTGACGTGCTCGACAAACGATTCCAGTCATTTGAGACCAAGGGCATCGACAAACCAGTTTTCGAAGTTGTTTGGAGGGGTGCCTGGCGTAGTGGCGTCGGTATGGCAATGTCTCAGGGTGTTGTTCAGTTGACCGGTATCTTCTACGCTCAGGTAGGCAATGTGAAAGAAGTTGCTTCTTATTTATTTTCCTTACGATTTGCACAGACGATAACCTACTTCTCACAGGCCCCGTTTTACACGAAACTACCCATCTTGGCAAGTATGCGTTCGGGAGGCAAAATTATGGAACTTTTACAGATTGCACGCCGAGGAATGTCGCTTTCCTACATCGTTTATGCCTTGGGCTTCTGTATCACGGGATTGACTGTTTATCCGGCATTATCAATGATACAGAGCAATGTGGAGTTTGTTCAACCCGATTTTTGGTCCCTACTGGCATGGGCTTTTTTTACAGAACGCTTTGGGGCGATGCATCTCCAACTGTACACTATCTCAAACAACGTTATTTGGCATATAGCCAATGGCATTTCTGGACTCCTGAACATTGGTTTTATGATTGTCTTATTCCAATATGCGGGGGTGTACGCTTTTCCATTGAGTATGTTGTTAAGCAATCTGCTTTTCTACTCTTGGTATACCGCCCGTTTTTCGTACAAAGAATATCCGAGGAATTTCTTCTCGTTTGAGCGAGAGACTTCAGCAATTGCCTTTGCCGTCCTATCGGTGTACACTCTGTATGTTTTTGTGAAATACTAAGATGAGCCGAAGTATTAACGTATCAAAGCCCATGTTTGAAACATCAACACTTTATTTGTTCGAAAAAAATTTCGAAGCGTTTTGGGATATACAATCTGACTATCCTGATGCAAAGGCATTATGGTATGATGGCAGTTCATCCATAATAGAAGGATTGTTCGACTTCGTGCATCCTAAAGAACTTATTGTGAGTCATGGATTGGACTTGTCAAAAATTGAAAAACAACTTCCTCCAGGAATCAAACTATGCTACCTGCCTGAAGGTCCGGTAAGAGCTTTCCCAGTGAAGCCCACATGTGTAGTGCCCTCCAATGATACTCATGTTCATCTCTTGCAAGCATTCAGGCATATTTATCAGAACATTGTTTTTGTGGCAATGAGAGAAAAAAGTGAAAAGGCATTCGAGACTCTGGAACAACTGAAGATACCGGCGCTTTCTCGAGAAATTGGAAAACTTGAACCACACCTTTACAATTCTCTGGTTCTTGCAAACGACTGGGGAGGGGTAGAGTTGTCGTTAGTCAATCACTTTAGAAAATGGAATGTGCCTTCAGTCTGTGTTCAAGAATCCGTGATTGACTTCAACGATACCTTCCATCGAATGGAGTGGTGTGATTATCCGGTGATCCAGGGGCTGGCGACACTGAGACACCTAAATCGGAATGTTTATTTTCTTGTCGGCAATCCAAGATACGAAAAGCTTAGAGTGTCAGATCTGCCGTGTCGTGCAAGGGTTCTCATTAACTGTAAT
>JAGQUY010000301.1 GCA_020438245.1 Bacteroidota bacterium | reverse complement strand
TGCAATGCTCCAAGCGATGCGCCAGTTGTAATAATAGACACCGGGCCGCTACAGTCGTTGTGAATGAAGGGAACGACTTCTTCGCAGATATATTGGTTGTACTGTTGGTGCCGAAGAGCTTTGTCTCTCGGGTGCATTTGATCGTTCAACCAGGATTCACTGTTGATAGAATTGATCGAAAAGGCCTTACATTTGCCACTCTCAACCATGGGCTTGATTGCTTCGATCAAATGAAAGCGCTCATATTCAAGATAATCGGCCGCAGCCGTTGGGAACATGAGCAAGGCAAATCCATAGTGACCGTATACGGCCGTTTCCATTTGCTTGTTCAGATGAGGACTCCACCAGCTGTGAATTTCACGTCGCATCCGCTCCTCCGCTATTATTTTCGGGACTCAGATTGTTTTCGTCTCTCCAGCGCATTTCGTTTGATCAACTGGGCTAGCTCAAAATCGTGTTTTTCCTCGTCGGATTCAACAATCAGTGGCGGGATCGCGGTAGGAGCGCCATCTTCGTCCAGGGCCACCATGTTGAAGAACGCGGTTGTGCAATGTTTCCGCTTTCCGGATATCGGGTTCTCTGCGTACGCATCAATCTTGATGACCAGCGATGTTTTTCCAACAAAGACGACCCGCGCGATGGTCTCAAGACGGTCTCCCACTTTGACCGGTGTTCGAAAATCAACCGCTTCTGTTGAGGCTGTGACGACCGCCCGTCGGCAGTATTGGGTTGCAACAATTCCCGCCTGAATATCCAAAATGGCCATAACCTTGCCGCCAAACATCGTACCGTGAGGATTTGCATCGTTCGGGAAAACGATATGCCAACTGCTGAGGGGATGGGATTTCTTGGGTGTCAAATCGGTATCTCGTTTGGTGAATTCAACAGTAGCTCTCTAATTCTGACCGTCGGTTGACCCACGCTCACCGGGACGATTTGTCCCTCCTTGAAACAGGTGCCTGCCCCAAATTCCACCGCTGAGTCCGAGCCTACGCGATCGATATTCCTGAGGACAGACGGTCCATGCCCCGTTAAGTAAGTATTCTTGATTGGGCGTCCGAGTCGGCCGTCTTCAATGAGGTACCCGCGTTCAATCCAAAAACTGAAGTCTCCGCTATGAATGTTTACGGCTCCTTTTCCAATAGACGCAACATACACGCCCTTTTGCACTGAACGAATGATATCAGTCGGGTCATCCTGTCCGGGCATCAAAAACGTGTTCGTCATGCGTGGCAACGGCGGTGCGTCAAATCCCGCCCGCCTTCCATGTCCTGTCGAGCTTGTTCCGCCCAGCAGAGCAGTCCAACGATCGCTCATGAAATTTTTCAGAACTCCCTTTTCGACAAGAACCAGCGGCTTTGACTGCGTTCCTTCGTCGTCACAGCGGCAACTCGCCCGCCCTCTCCTCATTGTCGCATCGTCCACGATAGTTACAAGTTCGGAAGCGATTTGATCATTCATCCGGCCGGAGAACACCGATTCGCCCTTCAGGACGAAATCGGCCTCGAGAGCGTGACCAACGGCCTCATGCATCACCATCCCGCACCATCCAGGGCCCAGGACTACCGGCAGGCTACCCTGCTTGATATCCCGAGCGTCAACCTGCTCAACTGCCATGCGAGCAGCGTCCTTTGCAAGGTCCGACAATTGGTCAGTCGAACTTCCAAAGCGATGCCCCGTGAACGTCGAGTTGCTTTTTTCAATTGTCACGTACACATGCAGATCGCGGACAGTGGAACGATCCGAAAAATAAACGCCGGCACTATTTGCAATTATCTTGAAACGCATGTGAATATCTGCCTGACAAACCACTTGGCGAACAGATTGTTCAGCCAGCATCGCCCGATCGCACGACATTCGCATGTGTCGAATCAGGGGGTCAAGCCTCTCTGATTTCGCCGTTGAAGGCCACAATCTCCCCGCATTTCTCAGTTTTACCGCTCTCGGTGGTCTGCCCACGTGAGCGGAGGCCGCATCAGCACATTCGTTCATGGATTGTGGCGAAAGATCATGGGACGATGCGAAACCGGTGCAGCCCCCATTGATAACCCGAAAACCGGCTCCACTATGACTTTGTTCTCCCCATTCAGTGATTTCCCCGTTGACCATCACGACTCGAGTATTCTCTTCTCTGCCGATAAAAATATCTCCATAGTCCCCGCCTTTCTTCAGCAACACGGCGAGATCTCTTTCCAGATTGCGTCGTTCAACAATTCGATCCCATGACGCCTGAAAATCCAAGTCGGGCGCATTCATCATTTGGCACTGCTTTCGGACGCTTTGTTGATATCGATTATCTGGCTGGCACCTGCGTAAGCGGTCGTTTCGTATTTTCTTATCCGTTGAATTTTATGGATGACATCACTGACCCGCTGCAAACATTCATACAGCAGTTCCAACTCTTTGTCGACTTGGTTCAAGTCTTTGCTTTTCTCGGTCTTATCCAGAATGATTTGAATCAAGCCCATCGCACCGGTGACGGGTTGTGCCAATTCATGGGCTGCAGCTCCCGCCATCTCGAAAAGGACCTTGATTCTCTCATTCTCCAGAAGCTGCAGATATAATTCGCGCAAGCGCAGCTGTGCGCGAGTCCGGCTGTAGATCTCAGAATAATCAAAGGGACGCATGATGAAATCATCGGCGCCGTAATTCAGGGCATGATTACGATTGCTCAAGTCCCGCTCTCCGAGCAGGGCCACGACAGGTATATTCCAGAGCTGCTCATCGGACTTGATGAATTTGCACATCGTAAGGGGGTTGGCGTGTTCCATCTGCACGTCAAGCAGCACAATATCAATGGATGTCTTCTTCAGTATCTGTTGTGCCTCATTGACCGAAGAGGAAATGATAATGCTCAATCCCAGTTGGGTGGACAGATGGAATTCAAGATCCAGCGCTTCTTCCTGGTTTTGACTGATCAGGAGACCGGTTTTCTTCGGTATTGCATCGTCTGCCCGCTGCTGGACAGAGCGACGTGCCCTTTCGCCTGGCTCCATTTATTTCTTGGATCGGAGGTTCATCGCCTCGAGGTCCTGCCTTAGTTTGTCGATAAACTCTCCATACTTGCTCCACTGACCGTTTCGGAGTGCTTCCTGGGCCTTTTGATAATTCTGCATCGCCGAGGCGGACAACGTGCGAATCGCCTCCAATCGATTGTCCGA
>JAGQUY010000300.1 GCA_020438245.1 Bacteroidota bacterium | reverse complement strand
TCCACGGCATGCCAAGAAAGTTGCACGAAAGCAAGCTCGTACGGAGTCTGCGTGAGCGCCTGGGCATAACGCAAGAACAACTTGCCTCAAAACTCGGCGTAACATTCACCTCAGTCAATCGATGGGAGAACGGACGTACCAAGCCGTCTCCATTAGCTTTGAAACGGATTGAGGAGTTGCTACGTGAAATCAGCAATGACGGATCGGATCTGCTGCGAGAGTATTTTGACTGAGGGTTTTGGAGACAACTGCCCAGTGCTTTTCTCTCATCCCTTTTGAGGAGGGTGTTTAGGAATCGATCTACTTATGGCAAAAAAGCAATCACAGCAGGAGGTCAATGAACGTGTATACCGCATGACCGTTGCGGGGCAGCTTTTCAAGCACCTGGGATTACAAATGTATTCGGGGGCAATTCCTGCCATTTCTGAGCTGATTTCTAACGCCTATGACGCGATGGCGAAAAACGTCTGGATCACAATACCGACGGGACGCTCGATACAGCAAGGCGATGAGATTGTCGTAAAAGATGATGGCCATGGGATGACTTTCGATCAGTGCAATTCCTTTTATCTGTCTGTTGGTAGAAATCGTCGCTCAAACAGAAGTGAATGGACTGATCCATATAACAATCTGAAGCCTCGAAAAGTACAAGGACGGAAAGGTATCGGGAAGCTTGCCGGCTTTGGTATTGCAGACCGCATTGAAGTCCGAACGATTAATAAAAATTACGTTTCACATTTTGGGCTAGATTTTGCCGCATTGACAAGAAGCGATAGTTTTGCGGACACACAAGGATATTCGCCTGAAGTCTTGTCTGATGACGGTCAAAAAACAACGAAGATATCCGGCACTGAAATAACGCTATTGCAACTGAAAATTAGTCGTGCTATAGATGAGGATGCCTTCAAACAAGGCATTGCTAGAAGGCTTCTTGTTCTCGATGAAACCTTCTCCGTTCACGTGAATGGCAACGCTATTTCTCGCCAAGAAATTCCCTTTCAATTTCGTTTTCCCAATACGTCAGGAACTTGGGAAACCGCCGACATCGGCAACGGACAACAGATTGAATGGTGGGCAGGGTTCTGCAAAGAAACCATCCCCGAAGAAGAACGGCGTGGCTTCGTTGTGTACGTTCGTGGAAAGCTGGCTCAAACGCCTTGGTTTTTTGACCTTAGCGGTGGTGTTTGGGGCCAACATGGTATGCAATATCTGACGGGTGAAGTGAAGGCGGATTTTCTTGACGAACAAGTTGATCTTATTGCTACTGACCGAGGCACAGTTCGATGGGAGGATCCAACGGCGGTTCCCCTGAAGGATTGGGGACGTAAAAAGATCAGGGAGTTACTCGAAGCGTGGACGGAAAAGCGCCGTGAAGCTAAGTCGAAGAGTCCCCAAATCGCTCAATACCTGCAACAAGCAAAGAAACTGCCGGAGAAGGAACGCGAGATTTTCACGAAGGTCGTTGACCGAATCTGTGCGATACCCCAACTCGATAAGGACAAGGAAGGCCGAGACATTGCAAACGAACTTGTTGAGTTTGCCTATAACGCCATGACCAATCGTAGCTTTCTAGAGGCTATCCGGCGGTTAAACGCGGCTTCAACAGAGGACCTTGCACAGTTTTCGGAGGTTCTTACCGAGTGGGATATTATTGAGGCGGTTAATACTGCTCACCTTGTTAAAGGTCGAGTCGAAATCATCCACAAATTCAAGGAAATGATAAAAGACAAAGTTCCCGAAAAACCCGACATGCAGGACTATCTCAGAGAGCATCCATGGCTTATTGATCTAAAGTGGACGATGCTCGTCCATGAACAATCCCTTGATACACTCATAGTTGAAAAGTTCAAGCTGATTAAATCCAGTACGGCGGATGGGGCTCGCCGTCTAGATTTCTTCTGTATTGGAGATCGACATAAGACGGCGTATGTAATCGAGGCAAAGCGTCCAGGTGCGCTTGTAGGAAGGAAAGAATTCGATCAGCTACGAGATTATGTCCTCTTTCTACGTCAAAAGCTTGACAACGAGGTTACTGATGAGGCGCACAAAAGAATCAATATAAAAGGTTTGTTGATAGCTGACCGTATACGTCTTGATGATCAAACGCACGCACAAACACATCAACAATCAGGAGTATTTGATATTCGTCCGTGGACAAATTTGTT
>JAGQUY010000299.1 GCA_020438245.1 Bacteroidota bacterium | reverse complement strand
GGACCGTGCCAAGACCATGGTCAATTTCCTTCTCTCTCATCTGAATCAGGGCGATGAAGTGGCGCTTATTCGAACGACTGCTGTTTCCGAAAACAACACATTTAAACAAAGCTTTGGGGAGGCGGGCAGGTGGATTAGGGATCTAACGTTCAGCCACTCAAAACCATCCCCGGAAAACGCCGTTTACAAGGCAGTCGAACTGATGAAATCGGCGAGGAACCCGAACAAAGAGATTTATTTGGTTTCCGCGTTTCAAGACGCAGTCTATCCCGACGAAAAAATCAGGATTCCCGACGACATTCACTTGCTTCTGATCGATCTGTTGAAACCGCCGATGCGAAATGTCGCAGCTATTCACGCAGAGGTAACCAGCCGTTTGTTTGAAACGGGCAAACCGGTCGAGCTGAAACTCGTCCTGCGCAATGACGGAATCGATAAAACCGCGGTACAGGCAAGTGTCTTTCTGAACCAAAGGCGCGTGGCCCAAGTTCCCATCTCGCTGGAGGGTGAGGGCATGTCGGAAAGCATCGTGAGATTTATTGTGCCCAACGCCGGTTATCTGAAAGGTCGGGTGGAGATAGACGAGGATGCTTTGTTGGCAGACAATACAAGGTACTTTCACCTCTTCGTTGAAGATTCCATCCGAGTTCAGCTGGTTGGCGATGAGAGTGACACGCGCTTGATTGATTTGGCACTGAATCCCACTGGCTCATCCGACTCGCGCATTAAGACAACTCGAATTTCTGCAGAAAAAGTCGGACTGGCTGATTTTTCGAGCGCGGAGATTATTGTGCTTTCGAACATGCCGTTGTCAGAGAGTCTCGTTCGGAAGTTGAGACGAGCGTTGGATAATGGAAAAGGTCTCATCTTGTTTCCCGGCGATAAAATAGATTTCAATCAATATAATCGCCTGCTTGGCGATTGGAAGGCCGGAACTTGGTTGCCGCTCCGGGATGTTGGAACCTCAAAGGATGTTTTTGTGGGATTTGGTGAAACAGATATGCTGCATCCGATAATTAACGGATTGTTTGATGTGACCGGCGTTAAAAAGAAATTGGAGTCACCGGCGATTTTTCGCATGTCAGAGATTAAGCCAGGGCCGAATGCCAAATTGATCATTGCACTATCCTCCGGGGGCGGTTTCTTGGCCGAATCCCCGGTCGGGGACGGACACCTCATGATGTTTGCAGTTGCTCCGCAATTGGCGTGGTCTGATTTTCCGATTCGCGGGCTTTTTGCGCCTCTGATAGTACGTTCAGTTTACTATTTGGCCTCCACTCAATCCTTGGCAGAGTCAGATCGGGCCCCTGCCATCACGGTCGCATCCCGTGACGTTTCGGGGCTGCCGTCATTGAGAAGCTCAAAAGGTGAAATTATTGTACCCACAAGTCGTACGGTCGATGCGAAGCTTATCCTGTCCATTCCTGAATCGGCGACTCCCGACAATTACGAAATTCTTGACGGGGAGCGAATCATCGGGATTGCCGACGTCAACCCGAATCCGGACTATACGAATCCTGCAAAAGCCCCGATCGAGAAATTGCAGAGTATTTTTGCATTGGAAAATTTGGAAATAATTAAGGAAAACGATAGAATGGAGGACTATATTCTAAGGTCGAGGTACGGTGGTGAATTATGGAACTGGTTTCTCATTGTTGCGCTCGCATTGTTGTTTATGGAACTCGTCATCTCTCAATGGGATACTCTGAGAGGCGCGTCAACCAAGACTGCGGTGCGGGGCTGACCGACTAGAGGCTTTA
>JAGQUY010000298.1 GCA_020438245.1 Bacteroidota bacterium | reverse complement strand
TGATGCATCGTCTTCGCAAAATTGTATCAATTCCGGCAGTTCAATAGGCTTCTCATCAACCAGAATACGACTTTGTATTTTGGATAGCATTTATCCGCCGCTCACGGGTGGAATAATACAGACCTCATCGTTTTCTTTGAGTACATCGTCGGATTTGGCGTAAATCTGATTAATAGCAACTCGACTGACCTCTTTATAGCGCTTCAAATCCGGAAACCGCGCTATGGTCGCGGCCCAAAATTCGGAAAGCCCGGCGTTCGGAGAAAGCTCCAACACAATCTCGTCGTCCTTGGCAATTTCTTTACACATGGCGAAGAACCTTACACGTACTTTCATGCTACTCAACCGTAATAACCCTGGAGGCCGTATTTCCGAATACCTCAGGATGATACATCATTTCGACCTTGGCAGGAGGAGTCTGAAAGGACCCAACCGTTGTTGCCCGAATCAGATATTCGACGGTGCTCGTTCCTCTTTCCATCCAGTCCGCAAACGCCAGAACCCGATCGTCCCGAAGTTCCTTCCGGTCAAATCCACCGCTATACCACCAGGTATAATCATTTTCCTTGCTGACGTCCGAACCATAAGAGGCAGAGGTTGCCAAAGTCGTATTTACAGCTTCCCAGCCCGCAGGCAACGGATCATCAACAACCACATGCGTTCGGTCCTGGGCACTCGTAATAAGTAGCCTTACACGATAGGTCTGACCCGCGCGAAATGTATTCCCCGATACGGTCCGCCCGTTGACATCACTGATCACTTTTTCAATTTTGAGTCCCTCGTTTCTCGCCTTGATCTCAGTCTTGGGTGCATACTGCATTCTCGCACTATAGTACATCCGGCCACTTCCATCCATATTGAAATCAAGCTTGAGCATTTTACCCCTTCTCACCTGTTCCAACGATAAATCACTTTGTGCAATTCTGGATGATCTACCTTCATAGATCTCTTGCAGTATGGTCTTTCCATCAAGTACTACCCTGGCGGTAAAATCAGGCACTTCAGGCTCGAACACCTCACTGTATGTTCCCAATGCCCAGAAAACATAAGCGTTATCCTGTGTAGTATTCCAATGACCGGCATTCTTCGCATCCATCAGATAGCGTACAGCACGATCGGACCATTCCACTTCCTTTCCTTTGACCTCGAGCAGAATCTGTAAAACCGCGGCGGTAGAACGGACGTTGCTGCTGAAAGTCCATGCCAAACCTTCATCGGAAGGTTCTTCAAAATGCACCGAACCCGCGGAAGCTTTCAGACCGTTCATCAATCCGCGGATCAATTCATCGATCATGGCTTCCTGTGATGATTCCGTGCGGTACGACAGCGCCTTGACAAGGAACGCCCGCGCAACATACGGCATTTCTTCCCGGCGCTGGAACATCAACTCCATGGCCGACGCATCGGAATATCCGTTTTCAGCAAGTACCGCCAACGCCATAGACTGGGTAACATGCCAATACATAAGTCCGTACCGGTCGACAACAGTTGGCCGGCGAACCATGGATTTCAAATACTCAATGCCTCGATCATAGACCGTCTGATTGATGGTATATCCTTTGGATTGCGCTTTAACCAGCGCCAACATAGCATAGGCGGAAGCAAAATCGGAAACATATCGGCTTCCCGGCCAATAACTGAATCCACCTTCAAAGGTCTGATGCCTCGTTATTTCAGACAAGGTGCCGGAAACGACGGCGCGGACAGACTCCCGATTAGGATAGGCCTGCAGCCCAAATGAAACGACGACATCTTCAAACAAGATAGCAGGAAGGATTCTGCTGACTTTTTGTTCGATGCACCCATACGGATATTCGAACAGATATTGAACTCCTCCGTCGACTCCCAGCAGTGCCGTCGATGATGTTGATATCTGAATTCCCCCGGCATCCGTGAAAATGTCGTTGGGCACCGTGATCGCCTCGCTGACCGATTTCGTGTCGCTTCCATACAGGGCTACCGTTTCCAGAAAAGACGGAACCTTCCTTGGAAGAGAAACTTCCACTCCGTCAGACCAACGATCCATAGCGGCCTTAAACGTGAAGGGTCCGTCACCGGCTGAATTGACCTTGAATTTATAGCGAACCTCCTTCGATTCGCCCTGTTTCAACGGAATCTCCCTCTCGGCTGGTCCCCGCATTTCAACACCTGACATGGATGCGGCCAAGCGAACAGAACCATCTCGGTCGGTAAGATTATGTACAATGACGCCGGCTTCAACCTCGTCTCCGACCCTGAAAAATCTGGGTAATGCGGTTCGCAACATGAGCTCTTTGGTCACCAACACGGAGCTCTCAGAAACCCCGAATTTCGAATCTCGTGTGTGAGCGACCGCAAAGATTTTGAAGGTAGTCAGATTTTCCGGAAGCTGGAAGCGAACACTGGCCTTTCCATCTGTACCAGACACAACGTTGGGATTCCAGTATACACAGGACTTAAAGTCCTTCCTGACGGCAATCGCGGCAAACTCGTCCCCGCCTCCCCCACCGGCATCCCCTTTTTCTTCGCTCGGAGGACTCATTAGCTGATCGATAACATATTTTCGATTTTCCGATGTCCTTACACCGAGTCCTCTCGGTTTATAAAAATACGCAAACGCATCCGGTGCCTGATACCCTGTCAAATTCAAAACGCCAACATCTTCTACATAGAGCGTGATGTCCGCTGGTTCGGCCTTTCCATCGATATCGGTCGTATTCACCGTCACATCGACCCACTCTCCGGGAGCAAATTTACTGCGAGGTGTGTTGATATCCACTTTCAAACGATTGGCATCCGGATTTACGTATAAGGTGGTGTAACCGATTTTGAAGGTTGGTTTTCCAAGATCCTCCAGGAGTCCGGGGGTTGGATCAGACATCCTCCCTTGCAGGAGAATCACAGAAACATATACGTTGGGA
>JAGQUY010000297.1 GCA_020438245.1 Bacteroidota bacterium | reverse complement strand
AGAAAAGATATATGCAGTGACCGCAACCCGGTGTGTGAGACGTGGTTCACAAGATTCCGACATTGTCATCAGCTTTTGAAAATGTGCAAATTATACGAAGAAACCAAAAATGTGCTCCCAACATAACCTATAATCGTTTCAGAGTCTTATTGGCAGCTATTAGCAGGGGGTCCCAAAGCGGGCTGAACGGCGGTGTATACATCAGGTCAAGTTGGGCAATATCTGCAATGGTCATGTTCGCCGCAATGGCGGTTGAAAGTACATTAATTCGTTGTGCAGCTCCTTCTTCCGCGATAAGATTAGCGCCCAGAAGGTGTTTGGAACTCCGATCGACGATGAGCTTTACAAAAATGGACTTGCGCCCGGGATAGTGCCGGCCTTTGGATTGCCCAATCACAGATTCGGTGAGTACTCTGAAGCCTTCCAACTGTGCTTCACGCTCACTTAGTCCAACTGAAGCCACCTCTAGATCAAAAACCTTGACAACCGACGTACGGACAGAACCTTGATATACCGTCGGATGGCCCGCCAGATTACTTCCGGCGGCCCAGCCCATCTTATTGGAGACGGTTGCCAGCGGGGACACCATCGGCTTGCCTGAAACCAGGTTGGTCAATTCGCAACAGGCTCCTGCCGCATAGACATGATCGGCCCCCGTCTTCAAATAGTCGTCCACGACGATGCCGTTCAGTTTACCGCATCGTATATGAGCTGCTCGCGCAAGGTCAGCATTTGGAGAAAAACCTGTGGCAAGAATTACAAGGTCACAGGTTCGTTTTTCAGAGGTCGTCACCACATGAGTAGCCATTCCGTCATGAACGAGTATTTCCTTCAGTCGTTGCTCACCGAAAAATCGAACTTCGTTCCGTTGCAATTCATCCAAGACAATCCGTCGGCTTTCCGGCTCAAGAGAATTCATCGGCTCTGGGCCCGAGTGCATAATCATCACATTCAGATTGCGGGAGCGCAGAGCGTCGGCCATTTCCATCCCGATAAACCCGCCTCCCACAACCACGGCCTGCTGGGGATGATGAGTATCAATATAGTGCTTGAGACGGATACTATCGGCCAGCGTTTTCACCACAAAAACATTTCTGGCTTCGAGCCACGCCGGATTAAAAACAACTATTTTTGCCCCGGTCGCGAGCAACAACCGATCGTATTTATACTCTTTGCGTTTGCCTTCTTTGAGATCGAGTACTGCGATTTTCTTTCGATGAGGCATCAGCTCTTCCACTCGGTGAAGCGTCTTGACTTCACAGCCCTTTTCTTTTTCAAAATTCTCCGGCGAAAAAGCAATCAACTCATCGGAAGACTTGATAGTATCTCCGATATAGTACGGCATTGAACAGGTCGCATAAGAAATATGCTCTCCCTGCTCAAACAAGATGATTTCAAGCTTTGGATTCAGCCGTTTGGCTTTGGCCGCCGCGGCAGGACCCGCTGCAAGGCCACCGACAATCAATATTCGACCCGGGGTATTCACTAGGTTTTTTGCGGCTTCTTTTTTGCGGCGGGAAAAAGAATATTGTTCAGGATAAGCCGATAGCCCGGTGAATTTTTATGGAGTGCCAAATCTGTCGGGGGATCATATACATAATGTGTATAGTCTTCCGGATCATGTCCACCATAAAAGGTAAATGTTCCCTTGCCAAAGTTACCATGAATATATTTCGCGGACCCGATAGAGGCATCCTCTCCCAACACCACCACGTTTTCTTTCAGAAGGCTCTCACGGAACCCTGTGGTCTGTCCCATAAATCCTTTCACAATGGATACGTGATTTTGGGTCAACATGGTGGGAACGGGGTCGTACTTCGCGGAAAACTCAAACAAGGTAAAATAGTCTTCCTCGGCCGTTTTAAGAGCTGTATTGATGTTCGAAGGATGATCGATGTCTGAAAATTCATAGATCAACGGGTGAAGTTCGACGGTGAAATCCTTGAACGCAATTGTTTCTGAAAAGTCAAGGTGTTGATTGGCCTGCGGGTCCACCGGATCACCATCAAAAACCGCATCACAAATATCCGTGTTCTGAGCCGCCAGTGCAATATCAAAGGTATCCGTCGCACCGCACATGGCAAAAAGAAAACCGCCTTTGGCCATATAATCCTTCATCATCTTCACAACCGCCAGCTTTTCTTTGGATACTTTACTGTATCCCATCTGCCTTGCAAATGCCTCGTAATCCTGTTGCTGCTGTATGTACCAAGGGCTTCGTGCATGCTGCTGATAAAACTTCCCATACTCACCCGTAAAATCTTCGTGGTGCAGGTGAAGCCAGTCGTACTCGGCCAATTTTCCCTGCAGAACTTCGAGATCAAAGACTTTGTCGTACGGTATTTCAGCGTATTCAAGGGCCATGGTGACCGCATCATCCCATGGCTTTTTGTCCGGAGGAGTATATACAGCGACCTTCGGGGCTTTCTCCAGTAGAATGGTTTCCATGTTTTCGTCAGCGATCACCCTGAATATGCCCACAACTTGAGACGCATCGTCCAATTCAAACGTAACACCTCTTGTCAGACAAAGGTTTTGCACCGCGGTGGAAGGTGGCATCATAAACGATCCGCCCCTATAGTTGAGTAACCATTCCACCTGAATGCCCAATTCAAGAGCATGGAAAGCAATGCCATACGCCTTGAGGTGATCGTTCTGCTTGAGATCCATGGGAATCAGGAGTTTCTGGGATTGCACGCCTGTGGATAAAAGAAAAAGGACTGTAAGTACGCGGGGTATCAACGGACTTCTCTAAAAAGTTGAATGATCTTTTCTGCAGAGGTCGCCGATAGAATCTGTTCACGGCGTTTCTCGTCCCGCAAAAACCTCGCGATACTGCCAAGGGCACGAACATGCGGCCCGGATACAGACATGGGTGAAATCAACATGAAAAATATTTTCGACGGGTGGCCGTCTGCGGCATCAAAGGGAATACCATCCGGCTTTATTCCCAGCGCGCCGACCAAATGATCCACTCCGGTGGTTTTTCCGTGAGGTACTGCCAGGCCATTTTCAAGACCGGTGCTCACGATCCTCTCCCGTTCAATAACCGCTTCCCTTACGGCAAACCTGTCCAGCAAAAGGCCGGCACCATCCATCAGGTCGATCAGTTCATCGATAATTTCCTGCTTGGTTTTACCCTTGAGGACAAGACTGATCGTATCAGGCCGGATCAATTCATGAAGTTGAACTTCGTTCGTCATCGCATTCGTTGTATTCATTTAGCCCTGCAAAATAGGCAATCAAGGGTATTAAAGCAACCGCCGTTTCCGGCGCTGCTCGTCTACAGATGTCGCGAAAAAACCGGCCTATGCTTCGCTGGGGTCTTCCCCACTGTTCTTTTCGGGCTTTACCGGTTGCACCATCAGGACTTCCTCCCTTTCAAGAACTACCTGTCCCGGCGGTGCGCCTTTTCTCTTCCTGACAAATTTTCTTAGAGTCCATGCCACTGGAACCATCGAAGATGTTCTGGCCTTGCTGAAAAATGCGGCTATGGAAGCAGCCTCTTCCAGCGCTGCTTTACCCGGATTGTCCTTTCGTCCATCGCGTTTCAATACGACGTGAGATCCCGATACGGATCTGGCATGGAACCAATAATCATCCCCTCTTGCAAAACGAAACGTGAGTTGGTCGTTCTTGGCGTCATTTTGGCCCACAAAAACACGCCAGTTCCCGGCAACCCGGTACTCCCTAAAGCGATATTCGACTTTAGGGTTTTTTTTCTCTTTCTCGGGCCGTTGTATCCACCCGTGCTTCGTGAATTCCTTGTGGATTCTTTCCACCTCCCGAACATCCGTCGCTTCTTCGGCCAGACGGGCACACGTATCCAAATAAGTTTTTTCTTTTTCAACGAGAACGATGCGAGCTTCTATTTTTTGAACGGAAGCCTTCAGTTTTTTCGCCCGGGCAAACAGCGATTCGACGTTTTCCGACGGCGACAAGGTAGGATCCAGGCGAATCGTGATCTCGTCCTGATTCGGACTGCCGTAATCGATCACCCGGATGGAATCCATGCCCGTCTTCATTTTGTAGATGTTGGCGCCGGCCAGTCTTGCGACTTCCTCCTGTTTCCGATGCGTTTGCGCACTCTTAAGATCGTTTTGCAGCTCGGACAGCAGAGCCATATTCTTCTTAATGCGGGCGCGACAAACCTTAAGTACGTCTGAGATCGTCTTTCTCCCGCGTTCGTAGGCATCCTTTTCTGCCAGGTACTTTTCGATGGCGTCATTCATTGTCTCCAATCGAATCATTTGCCAACCAGGATTTCGGGCCTCGACACCAGTCAATCGGCACGGAGCCAACAAGACGGGCTCGTTATCTTTAAGGTAAAGGACGGGATTTTCGTTGGCCATGCGCTCCACCAACTCGCAAACAACAGAATACCCTTCTCGAATATTGTCGGAATGCCAGTGAAATAGGATGTCCTGTACGAGCGGCTTGGATAAATGAAGTCCGCCCCC
>JAGQUY010000296.1 GCA_020438245.1 Bacteroidota bacterium | reverse complement strand
TTCACTGATGGTTACACTGTCCGTTTGCGCAAGGACAGGAACGGCCGATAATAGAAAACTAACAAGAAGACATCGGAGAGCGGCCAAGCGTCCGCTAGTCGGCGAGTTTGTTGATCCGGCCATTTAAGAACTGAAGAACTTGGATGGAAGAGTTGGCCTGACTTCCGGCTTCAAAAGTGATTCGATTGTGCAGGCCTTCAAAATCTATACCCCGGCGAAGCGCAGTTTCAAGTTCTTCGCTTGACGTATAGCCTTGATCAATGAGGGATGCAATCATCATCATTAGATCATACCCATAGTAGACTTCCCTTGAAGGAGGTTCTTTGTAGGACTTCTTGAATCGTTCAACAAAATCGCTTTGGGAAGGCTGCGTTGCCACGATGTGGAAATCAGAACTGAAAATGACGCCATTGATGTAATTCTGATGGAGACGAAGCTCAGTAAGATCATACCAATTCTGCCCTCCCAGTAATTTGCTCTTGATGTTATAGAACGCCAACTGTGGGCCGATATACTTGATGTCCTCGGTATAGGCAGGAATAAATAAAGCGTCGATTCCGTCCATGGGCCGATCCAATTCACGATCAGCAGAAAGGGAGTCAATAGGGAAATAGGACGCATACACCGAGTCCAGTTGTGTTTCCCGGTACCGATCAGACGCATCATACGTCCAGTCTTTAAGCACTTTGCTGATGAAGCCCAGCTTGCGCAGGTGGGTGAGTTGCCCTTTGAAATCGGTCGTATTGTCGTAGTACCGTTCGAAAGCGATTACTCGGCCGCCCTGCTGGTGAACCGTGTTGATAAATGCCTGGGATGCAACGTCTCCGTATAGATCCACGGGAGATAGAATCGCAAACACACGTAGTCCAAGTTGTTTCATGGCATAGCTGGCCAAGGCCCGGCACCGTGCCTCGATATTGACGTTAGCTTGAAAAATGTAGGGTCCCAGCGTGGTAAGACCCGATTTGGTGGCTGTTGGGGAAATAAGCGGGATTCTGCTTTCGTTGGCCACGAGGGCCGCGGCCGCGACATGATCACTCTCAATCGGACCTATAATAAGGCTGATAGCATCGTCGGAAACCAAGGACTGAGTGGCACGAATGGCTTGCAGGATGTCCGAATGATCGTCCAGAATAACGATTTCAATTTTTTGATCCGATTTACGGTTATGTTCATTTACTGCAAACTCAACCCCTTCCATGATCTTCTTGCCAATGGATGCATTTTGCCCGCTAAGAGAAACAATCAGCCCAATTTTTACAGACCCTTCGCCATGGCTTTCGATCCATTTGCCCAGCCCCTTCAAGGCTCCGCTTTTTGGTGAGTCTTTTGTCCAAGTTCGCAGCAGGTCCTGCGCATATGCAGCACGTCCGGATTCCACTGTTCGGGCCAGATAGATTTTCCGCAGCCGGTCAAGTTGGGGGGAGGGCGGTATCCTCGCAAGGACATCCTGTAGTTCACCCATTCGCAGGGAAAAAGAGGCAATCGTCTCCAATAGCGTATCCGCTCGATCAGCCAAATAACCGTTCTGAGCAGCCAGTTTTGCCAATTCGATAAGGGTCTGTCGATACTCTGATCCAAGGTAAAGGCTCTGGGCTTTTACCCATCTCGCCTCTGCCAGGTAAGAACTATTGTTAGCGACCAGCCGATCAGCCGTCAAGACAGATTTCTTGTACCATCCGACAGATTGATAAACCTTGCTTAGCAGGAGAAGAGATTCGGCACTTGGATGAGAGCCCTGAATTTCCGGTCCCAAAAGCGAGAGACAGCGGTCCCATTCACGATTTGAGTAGGCCTCGATTACACTCTTGATGGGCTCTTGTTTGTTATCTTGAGCAGACACAAATATGGGCAGGAGAAGAAAATAAAGTATGAATTTCATGGACACCGGAGAAAGGGTGTAATGAGGCTGTTAAATCTTGAAAAATATACTACTTACGCACGTTTCAGTCAAAAATAAAATTAGATTTGACAAATGACCGCGAGTATGTTATATTCACGGCCTGTTTGAAATTTATTAACTTAACCGATAGGGGAGTTCATGCCCAATCATAAATCGGCTGAAGAACGCGTTCGACGTAATGCCCGGGACAACGACAAGAATCGTCATTACAAGAAATTGATGAAGGATTCTGTAAAGGAAGTGACTTCTGCCAAGACCAAGAAGCAAGCAGAAGACAATCTGAAGAAAGCGGTCAGTCTGCTTGACAAGATGGTCGTGAAAGGCATTCTGCACCGCAATACGGCTGCGCATCAAAAGGCCAATCTTGCAAAGCGTGTTCAGGCTATGGCTTAAAGAAAAACCCACCTTTCGGTGGGTTTTTTAGTCTGTGTACAGCCCCAGTTTTCCAGCCTCTTCCAACACTACGGTTTTATCTTCAAATTCAACTTTCTGATCACGGACGTATTGGAATCGTTCATGGCCGCGTCCCGCCACCAGGACGATATCTCCTGAAGCTGCCAAATCTAATGCCCTGGCAATGGCCTCTCTTCGATCGAGTATAACTTCGTAATTGCCGGATTCAATACCCCTTTGAATATCATCGACGATGGCCTGTGGTTCTTCGTAGTGAATGTCGTCGGTCGTTAGCACGACACGATTGGAGAGTCTTGCGGCGATGGCGCCCATCAAGGGTCGTTTGGACGGATCACGACTACCCGGGCATCCAAAGACCGTGATGATTTTTGCGGACCCTTTGATTTCAAGCAGCGCCTCCAATATTTTTTCAAGGGCGTCCGGCGTGTGTGCAAAGTCAATAACTATACGGATTCCGGACATGTTCATGATTTCGACCCGACCTGGAACCCCTTTGATCGCCTTCAAAATCGGGAGTAATCGTTCTTCATCGTACCCAAGTGCCAGTAGCGTTGTTACGGCGGCGAGCGCGTTGGCAGCATTGTGACGGCCCATCATCGGCAAACTGCAGTCAAGCATCCGTCCTCCAACGGTGCACTGAATTACCTGAAGACGTTCTTCTTGGTTGAAGTGGGTATTGGTCAATTGAGCATGATGACCCTGTAATCCGTAGTCCAAGAATCCGTATTCCTCCCGCAATCGTCTTCCGAAAGCGTCATCCGAATTGACGATTCCCACACCGTGAGGTTTCAGTTGTTCAAACAGTTTGCGTTTGGTCTGAAAATAGTCTTCCATCGACGCATGCAATTCCATGTGTTCGTGGGTGAGGTTGGTGAAAATAGCCGCATCGAAATGCATTCCGAAAACACGATCAAATTTTAATGCGTGTGAAGAGACTTCCATGACCAGGTGTGATATCCCTGCGTCCAGTCCTTGACGGATTAAACGATGTAAGGTTGGGGCCGGCGGTGTTGTATAGTCGGTGGCTTCATATTGGCCCGCGATTTCCAAACCCGTGGTGCCGACAAAAAGGGTTTTGTGTCCGAGTCCTTTCAAAAGCTCATTAAGTATCGTCGCGGTTGTTGTTTTGCCGTTGGTGCCGGTTACTCCGATGGCGCAGAGAGGAGGAGCCGCGGTTTCGTGGAAGGAGATCGATAACGCGGCCATCAGCTTCGTTACCTCTGCGGTCTGGATAAAGGTCAGATGTCCGGGATGATTCGATGGAGGATCCGCCATAAGAACTGCAACGGCCCCGCGAGAGTAGGCATCTTGAATGAATTGCCGTCCGTCGTTTTGTTCGCCCGGCAAGGCGACGAAGATAAAACCCGGGCGAACCTCTCTCGAATCCGTCGTCAAACCGGTAACTTCGATGTCGCTCTTTCCATGGATGAGATAGGGCAATCCGCAACCTTCAAACAGTCGATCAAGAATTTTCTTCATTCAACCTGGCCTCTTGGGACCGCTTGATAAAAAATTGAATGACGGCCTCCATATTAGCCGAAAATTTTTTCAACACATCAATGGTGCCGGCATACTGCTGACTGGTTGA
>JAGQUY010000295.1 GCA_020438245.1 Bacteroidota bacterium | reverse complement strand
GAAACCCTTCTATTTGGTTTGGACGTGAGTCCGTTCGACGATCAGCTCGAACAGTAAAACTAGTAGGATCATTAACCTCATGCCTAACTGCACAACAATTACCGGACCAATTCCAGATGGTCATTGTTTTTTCAAGATTTGAGTTTACTTGAAGAAAGGTTTACCTGTTGTATGAAATCTATACTGAAAGAAAAGAGTGGCATGTGTTGGAGCTTGAAAGTTATCTTATGACCACTTTGACCGGAGGTCGTTATGAAGCCCCTTCAGAAAAAACTCGCGCTCGGTCCAGATAAACTTCGTGTGACCATCGACGCTTCCTCTCTTGATATTGATTCAACCGAAAACCTTCAAGTATCGGGTGCTTTGATTGGTCAGCCACGGGCCGTGTCCTCGCTGCGCTTTGGTCTTGGCATTCAGGAGATAGGATTCAACATTTTTGTGGCCGGGCCCAGGGGCATCGGAAAAATGACTGCAGTTCGTGCGCTATTAAACGAGGTGGGCAAGGAGAAGACCGTTCCACCGGATTGGTGTTACGTCAACGATTTTGCCGACGATGACCAACCCAAGGCATTGCGGCTTCCTGCCGGCCGTGGAAAGCAATTGCAACAGGATATGAAACAATTCACGGAATATTTCAGCCGTGAACTGACCAAACTGTTCGAAAGCGACGAATACCAAGCCAAACAGGATGAACTGAACAACGAGATGCAAGCACGCAGGGAAGCCATCATGCGGCCGTTTGGTGAAGAAGTCTCCAACGAAGGATTTACCCTGCAATCCACGCCGGTCGGGGTGGTGATTCTTCCGGTAAAGGACAAGAACCCGCTGCAAGAGGCGGATTGGGCTGCGCTCTCGCCCGAAGAGCAGGAAGCCTTGGTGCAGAAACGCAAAGTGCTGGAAGAGAAGCTGAAAAATATTCTGAAAGAAGCCCGGACGATGGAGCGCGACGCGCAAAAGATACTTGACGATTTTGACATGCAGGCCGTTCAGTATCTTGTTGGTGGCCGGATCGATGATATGCAGGAGAGTTATGAGGGGGACCGAGAGATTTCCGAATGGCTGGCCGATGTCCGCGACCATATTTTGGATAACCTCAATACGTTCAAAGCCCAGCTCAAATCGAAAGAAGGACCGCAAGAACTTGATTTGAGTCGCTACCTGGCAAATCTTTTTATTGACAACAGCAAAGAGAGAGGGGCTCCGTTGGTGGTGGAGCTCAATCCTACCTATACCAATTTGTTCGGGCGGATAGAAAAGGATGTATTTCAGGGCACGATGTACACGGATTTTACGATGATCAAACCGGGTGCGCTTCATCGTGCGAACGGCGGATACATTGTATTGCACATTGAAGATGTACTCAAACATTTCATGAGTTGGGATGCGCTTAAGCGCGCCCTGAGAAGCAGATTAATATATATTGAAGAACTTAGTGAGATGTCCGGTATGCAGGTGACCAAGTCGCTCAAGCCGCGACCAATCCCTTTGGATGTGAAAGTCATTCTAATTGGACACTCCCACCACTACTATACGCTGCACGAGTATGACGACGACTTTCCGGAGTTATTCAAAGTGAAGGCCGATTTTGATTTGAGTATGCCGAGGGAGGCTTCGCACATTAAACGGTATTTGCTCTTTGTTTCGACCCTGTGCAGGAAGGAAAATCTTCGTCATCTTGACGCGGCGGCCGTGGCCAAACTGCTTGAATATTCAATCCGGCTCGCCGAAGATCGGGATAAACTCTCAACACATTTTGCAGCACTGGCCGACGTCATTCGGGAGGCAAATTATTGGGCCCGGGTAGATCAGGTTCCCCAAATCAGCGCATCCCATATCAAAAAAGCGTTGGATGAAAAAGTTTACCGGATCAGCCTTACAAAGGATCGCGTTAAAGAGTACATTGAGAAAAAAATCATTCTGATTGACACCCGGAAGAGTGAAGTGGGGCAGGTGAACGGGCTGGCGGTTCTCCATATGGGCGATTTTGAATTTGGGCGGCCGAATCGCATTACAGCAACCGTTTCACCCGGTACCGAGGGTGTTACGGATATCGAAAAGCAGGTTGCTCTGGGCGGCCCCATTCATCATAAGGGTGTTCTCATTCTGAGCGGATTTCTCGCCGACCGATTTGCACGCGAGACCCCTCTTGCACTGTCCTGTCGAATCGTTTTCGAGCAGAGTTATGAGGGTGTGGAGGGGGACAGCGCCTCGTCGACTGAGCTGTATGCTATTTTATCCGCATTATCGGGCCTGAAAATCAATCAGGGAATCGGCGTTACGGGTTCTGTAAATCAGAAGGGCGAAGTTCAGGCTATCGGCGGAGTAAACGAAAAGATCGAAGGATTCTTTGAAATCTGTCAGGTGCAGGGGTTAACGGGGCACCAAGGTGTCTTGATTCCAAAAAGCAATGTCAACCATTTGATGCTGCGCGAGGATGTTGTAAGCGCGGTGAAAAAAGGCGAATTTCATATATGGGCCGTGGAGACAATCAGCGAGGGCATTGAGATTCTTACAGGACGTCCGGCCGGCAAAGAGAACAAGGGGAAGTATCCGTCTGATTCTGTATTCGGTCTTGTTGAACGCCGACTGCAGCAATTTTCCAAATCACTACGAAATGAATCGAAACCAGCAAAGAAAAAATAACCATATCTTGATGGAGAAGACATGAAGGTGTTGCTGTTATGTACTCTTTTTT
>JAGQUY010000294.1 GCA_020438245.1 Bacteroidota bacterium | reverse complement strand
CACCATTTCAAAGGCACCATCCTTCAGGATCGACTCGGCCAACGCTTGACCTACCCATCCTGAAATTCCCGACAAACACACCCTGATGCTCATATGAACCGGTCCTCCCAAACTTTGTGAAAACTAGCCATTCTAGAAAAAAAAGCCCGTGAGATCTTTAGTAAGAGCATCAAGACAGATATTTCTCCCGAATGACAGATTGATGGTGTAGTTCATGACCCGCTATGATGTAGGCTATTGCCCGGACGGAAATAGGTGCATTGCTGACTGTTCCCATTCGTGTCCACACAGAAGGATCAAAATTGGAGAATAACTCTATTGTCGATTCACGAATAGATTTCATCTCCTGTAAAATTGAACCAATGGATCGCAGGTCGGCAAAGCTTTGGGGAGCGTATTCGTTTTCATCGAATCCCGGTAGCGGGGTCTGATCTCCCCTTGCAATGCAAAGCGCACGATATGAAAAGATTCTTTCTCCGTCCGCATGGTGAATGAGAACTTCTTTTATGGACCATTTGCCTTCGGCATATCGAAAGGCAAGTTTGGATTCCGGCAAATCCTTAACGAGACTTACCGTTGCATCCAAATTGGTCCGTAACAACTTGAGCAGATCTCCGTCGGGAATCTTATCCATGTACCGCTGGAAAAAACTGCTATACTCGGATGTTGGGGGTTTTTGTAACATATATACTCCTCAGGTTCCGACGATGGGACTTCGTCTTTCCATTAATACAATATTCTTCCATTGGCCATTGAGTCGACCAAGCCTTTCGCGAACGCCCACAACACGAAATCCGCAAGATCGGTGCAAGCGGATACTCGCAACGTTTTCTTCCAAGATTCCTGCTTGGAGCGTCCAATAACCCAGTTCTTCAGAACGACGAGTGGCCTTTTGAAGAAGTAGTTTACCAACTCCCCTGCCTCTGTCCTCTGAATCCACGTAGACACTGATTTCGCCGACGCCGCCGTAGACACATCGTCCGGAAACCGGTGTAAGGGCAATCCATCCAACCGTGCGGTGATCCGTTATTGCCACGAAACGGGGGTCCTTAAGATGTTCGGAGTCCCACACCTGCCAATCCGGAATTTCAGTTTCAAGCGTGGCCATCCCGCTTTGGATACCTTGTTTGTAAATCCGGAGAACATCCTGCCAATCCCCGGAGTTCAACGATCGGACGTCCGTGATTACCATTTTCTCAGCGACCGCAGGTCAGTTATTTGTTTGACGTGATTGGTTCCGTGATCACTGTACGTGATCAAAAAGGTTTCAAGAGTTGATTCACCGTTTTCCGGATGAAAGGCGGTTCTGGCCCAATCCGCTTCTTGCACGCGGGTCAACATTTGGTACCATCGCGCATGAAGGGCTGCGAGCAATTTCAGCGAGGTATCAATCGGAAGGTGTTTTGCGTCGTACTGTTCCGCCCAAGCTTCCTGGTCGTAGGGTCGTACGGTCGGGTGATCTTCCGTTAGCGTAAGCTTCATTCGAATGTACGCGTTCATGTGGGAATCGGCCAGATGATGGACTACTTGACGAACCGACCAGCCACCCTCCCGGTATGGGGTATCCAATTGCGCGTCGGTCAGTTGATCGACGGCACGTTCAAGAGCGGACGGTAAATCGCCGATTCGTTGAATGCGCTCCTTGCGTTCTTCTTGTTTCAACATATAGATCCTTTCTACTTAAACTCGTACTCTTCAGAGCCATACGCAACGAACCCCATTCGTTTGTACAACAGCAGCGCAGACGGATGATCAAGAGTGCACGTATGCAGCCAAACCCTTTGCACATCCATTGACCATGCTTTCAAGATGCTCCATTGCAGGAATTTTTTTCCCAATCCTCCACCAATACATTCCGGCATCAAACCGAAGTAGGCAATTTCTATTTCATCGGACACGTTGCCGTTGAGTTCAACATACCCTGCGGGAATTCCCTTTTTGTAGATGACATGGATTTGGACGCATGGGTTCTGAATGATCTCCTGCAAAGCTTCATCACTCATTTTTCGTCTGTCCACCCAGTTCCAAGGCTGGCCAACTTCGTAGTACAAAAATCGGTAAAACGACACGGTTGGTTTCGTTGCTTGCATAATCAGAATGTCTTCATCAAATCCAATCTTTCCGTAGACCGGTCGTTTGGTCATTTCCAGATAGGTTCTTCGTACCCTCTTAGGAACCATGCGGAGTAATCGTGTAAGGGTTGACTTGGAGTATCTCCATGATACGCTCCGGTTTTTGCAGAGATCCAAAACCAAATTGACGGTACAAACCATGAGCATCGGCCGTTGCAAGCATCCACCGTCGCAAACCTTGTAAACTTGGATGACCCATAACGGCTTCCATCAGTTTCTTGGACAGGCCCTTTCCCCGATGAGCATCCAAGATGAATACGTCGGCCAGATAGGCAAAGGTGGAATAATCGGAGACGACTCTGGCAAACCCAACTTGCTCAGCACCCAAAAAAACCCCAAAACACAAGCTGTGATCAATACTGTTTCGAACAATGCTTTGCGGGATGTCTCGAGCCCAGTAGGATTTGCTCAAGAACGAATGAATCAGCGGGACGTCCAGCAAAGCCGAGTCAGTACTGATGTAATAGGCATCCTTCATGTGCAATTAGACTTCCAGAAAATAATGGAGCGTTTCATCTTTTCGATATCCGAGGGATTCATACAGTTTTTGGCCAATCAAATTATTCGACGTTGTCTCTAGGGATAGACCTTTGGCACCTGTTTCGACAGCAAAGTCGCGCGCCTTGTTCATCAAAGCACGCCCGATTCCATGTTGCCTTGCAGTGGGCGAAACGAAGAGGTCATTCAGAATCCAAATCGGCTTCATTGATACCGATGAATAGCTTGGGTATAGTTGAACAAAACCAACAGACTCGGCCTTGTCTTTGGCGACAAAAATCACAGAATCGCCGTTTGCAAGTCGCATACTGAGGAACTTCGTTGCCATTTCCAAATTTGGGGCTTGCCCATAAAAAACTCGATACGAGTTGAATAATCCTGCTACTGCAGTCAGGTCCGTAATCACGGCTTTTGATATTTCAATACGGTCCAATACTTTCATAGTATGATAGTCCAATACCGGATTGGGTTATGTCGACAATCAATATATTATAGACTTTATTTTAAGTAAAGATCCATTTATTATAAAAAATATATAGTCCAATATAACGATAATTCTTCCCTTTGAATTCGTTTTTACGGGGTCTAAATTGCGCCCTGATACTAAAATGGATCCATCCAACATGATTAAGGCGATAACCTTCGACCTCGGCAATACCTTGCTAAGGCATGATAACCTCGAGTGGGAAAAACTGGAGCGTGCCGGATTTGCAAATCACGCACGCATTTTTACAAAACTCGGATTGCGCCGGCCGACCCAAAAACAATGGTCGGAAGCATACTACAGGTATTTTAATGAACTTCGAGTGATCGGCAACAAGCATCATCTGGAAGTTTCGGTGGAAAGGATATTTACCTGTCTCCATTCCGAATTCGGTTTACCGCCGTCGATTACGGTTCCGAGTCTTCTTCATTCCTTTTTCATGCCCGTAGTGGTCGCCCGCCAATTGGTTGACGGAGCTGACAAAGTCGTGAACCGATTGAAAGAACGCGGATATAAGCTGGCGGTGATTTCAAACACCATTACGCCGGGTATGTTTGGGAGAGACGCGTTGCAACGACTTGGTATTCTTGACGTGTTTGACTTTACGCTCTATTCATCCGATTGTCTTTATTGCAAACCCCATTCAACTATGTTCGAAATGGCCCTCCATCGGTGGAAGATCCATTCCTCGTCGGTGATTCATATTGGCGACCAGCTCCATCGGGATGTCTACGGTGCGGCCCGGGCCGGATTGAGGACGTTGTGGTTGAACCCAACGGGTGCAAAAATCCGCCACAAACGCTTCAAACCCGATTACGAACTTGCACACTTGCACGGTCTTCCGGATCTTCTGGAGTCAGTTTAGTGGAACACGTACATGTTATCCTATGTGATTTCGACTACACGCTCGCTGACTCCTCCGAGGGTGTTATTGAGTGCGTAAATGCGGCACTGGAATCCACGGGTTATCCACCGGCGCATCCCCAGAGCGTGCGGCGTATGATAGGCGCTTCCCTGGATGAGACGTTCCGTAGTTTTTTGCCGGACATTGACCTGAAAACACTAAGCTGTTGCAAAACCATTTTCTTAGAAAAGGCCGAATCCGGTTTAATGGTAGAGTCAACCTATATGCTGGAGGGTGTCATCGATACGCTCGAGTCATTGTTTGACAATGTTTATACTCTGGGAGTGGTATCTACCAAACGACGATCGACGATCGAAAAAATTCTGAATCGTCACGGCTTGGAAGAATTGTTTGAAGTGGTTGTTGGG
Organism: Bacteroidota bacterium; assembly: GCA_020438245.1. Taxonomy (GTDB): domain Bacteria; phylum CLD3; class CLD3; order SB21; family SB21; genus JAGQUY01. The sequence continues at coordinate 6,474 of JAGQUY010000294.1, read as the reverse complement.
AGTAAAGATGTTCCGCAGACAAAACCACATCCGGAGTCTCTGCTGAACGCCATGACTCAATTGGAGGCAACCCCCGAGGAGACCGTTTACGTGGGCGATCACATTTATGATATCCAAGCTGCAAAAGCAGCCGGGTTGCGCGTTATTGCAGTGGCGAGTGGACCGACCTCCAAGGCGGACCTGGTGGCGGCAGGGCCAAATCATTTGATCGACCGATTTTCGGAATTGCAAAAGGTGTTTAATCTTGTTTAATTACCCAATGGTAAGGAGACTATTGTTTGCCATTCTGCTGAACGGTTGTGCTGCGGCATCGAAGGATGTTCATGTGATGGTGAACCCTGACCCGAATCCAAAGGCGGAACAACAGGAACAGAAATTTGACCCGTCGATCGTCACAAGGGATCCATGGATTGTTCAGTATCGAGTGCAGAGCGCCCAGACCTTAACGTCTACGGACATGAAAGGTGAATCCGGCTCTGAGAAAAATGCTGAAGAGAGCGCCATTGGCTACCGGGTTCAGTTGTTTTCCACCACGGATTATCATGCGGCGCTCGAGTTTCGGGACAATGCAGGATTATCGATCACCGACAATGTATATCTTGACTACGAGCAGCCGTACTATAAAGTACGGGTCGGAAATTACGCGGATCAGGAATCTGCAGAAGAGGCCAAAATGGCAGCGAGGGATCTCGGTTTTCGCGACGCCTGGGTCATTCGCACAAGAATACTATTGAAGAATCATTAACACCCATTTAACGGAGAGGCAAAGAACAATGAGTGAAGTAAAAACCATCGGAGTATTGGGCTGCGGTCTCATGGGCGCCGGAATTGCACAGGTGGCTGCTTCAAGCGGTTTCAAGACCATCGTCCGAGAAATCAATCAGGATTTGGTCGACAAAGGTTTGGGCAATATCAAAAAACAGTTGGAGAGAAATGCCGCCAAGGGGAAGATTACGCCGGAAGACAAAGACAAGACCATCGCAAATCTGTCCGGCGCAACCAGTCTTGATGAATTGAAGTCCTGTGACTTTATCATTGAGGCTATTGTGGAAGATGTGAGCGTAAAGAGCGAGGTGTACGGCTATCTTGACAAAATCTGTCCATCCCATACGATTTTTGCATCCAATACTTCAAGCCTTACCATTACTGAAATGGCGGCAGCCACCCAGCGCGCTGATCGTTTTTGCGGTATGCATTTTTTTAATCCAGTTCCCGTCATGAAACTTGTCGAGATTGTAAAGGGTGTCCGCACCTCTGATGAGACGTTTGCCAAGGCGTTTGCACTCGGCAAGGCGTTAGGCAAGACTCCGATTGCCACCAAGGATAATTCCGGTTTTGTCGTCAACTTTCTATTGGTTCCCTATTTGTTAGGGGCCATTCGAGCTGTTCAAAATAACATTGCCTCGATTGACGATATCGACAAGGGTATGGTGCTCGGTTGTGGATATCCAATGGGCCCCCTGACGCTGCTTGATTTTGTGGGTATTGATACCACGTACAGAATTGCAGAAATCATGTTCAAGGAGTACGGAGAGCCCATGTATTCTTGCCCGCCTCTTCTCAGGAAAATGTTCCTTGCCGGGTTTTACGGCAAGAAGTCCGGAAAAGGGTTCTATGACTATTCGAGTGGGACTCCGGTGGTTAACAAAGAAATCGAAAACTATGTGAAGTAGCGCCTCAGAAACAAGATACTGAGACCCTGAGTTGTTCTGTAAATCTAATAGCAGGGGCCCCGATCACCAGTCGGGGCCTTTTTTCTTAACCGTACGGCCATTCAAAAGTACAACATTTTGAGGGACAAGCCTCCAAGACTCAGGGCAAGAGTCATAAACGTCGATTTTTCGGTTGTCCAGGCTCTGAAGGCCGAGAAGACATGAGTGCTTTTGGCGGGATAGACCTTCAGACTGGGAATGAACGCAGGCACAGAATTGTGAAATGCACCGTATGAGGCCGGAAAAGTCACCCTGAGGAAAGCCTCCTCGTACTTTGAAATCGCGCCGTAGATAATTATGAAAAACAACAGGATAAGCGAAGGAAACAAGGGGAAGAAAACATTTGACAATACGGCGAATCCCAAATATATTGACATGTTACCAACATATATGGGGTTTCTAATAATCCGATAGGGGCCGGCGATAATCAATTTATCCGCCCGCGCGCCTTCTGTTGATCTGAGGGATGGTCCCAAGAACCCGGCTGAATAGAAGCGCAACAATTCACCCACTGCGACGCAACTGAGTCCGACGAGAAATAATTCGAGATCAAATTTACAGAAGTAGAGACAAATCAAGAACAAGGGTATTGGTGTAAAGCCCCTGATGCGGAAAGCTATCTCTCCAGCTGACACTATAAAAAAACAACAGAAACCACTGTTTTTCATTAATTTAACTTTGTGACAATAGTCACAGCTTCCCATTCATAATAAGATTATCTTAGGGAGTCTAACATACGCCTCGTCTGGACAAACCAACAAGAGAAAAATTTTTTTAGACGATAGAATTTAATTTGAAGGAGTAGTTATGAAACAATTGAAAATCAGCGCCATCGCAGTTCTTCTAATGGTGTCGCTCTCGCAACTCGGGTTTGCTCAGCCAAATGGTTGCACGACAAGCAATGGTGTGGCCATCAATGTGAAGCCGGAAGCGCCACTGCAATTCCAGTTTTTCCCGGTTTCTTTGCTCGGTATTGGGGGTGGAGATGCTAACGTTTCTGCATTCCAGAATTTTGGAATTCAGTTCACCAATAACAGCGGTTCTGAACAGCGAGTGGATATCCGAATTGGTCTGTTGAACGGCGGCCAAAACATCTTCAGTCGCAATATGGAAATAACGCTTACAGTTCCCGTTGGAGGTCCTTACTTCGTAAGTACACCCCAGTTGCTCAATACGAGCTTCGGCGGCGCTGTTAGAAAATTCGGTTCGGCAACGAAGGCCAGCATCAGCCAAGACTTCATTAACAGCCTAAAGGGTGGACTTCCCAGTGGAACGTTCATCTTCACCGTTGAAGCGGGTCCAGACAGAGCCAACTATTCGAGTTGCGGCCAGATCACCGTTCAAATTCTTACCGGTGCGACGGTTGATTTGATCAGTCCTTCGGAAGGAAGTCAAGCTTCTTCGCTGCCCCAGTTTCAATGGACTGCCATTGGCGGACGCAAATTCAGACTGAATGTCGCCAAACTGAAAAGCGGGCAAACTGCCGAAGAGGCCTTGGCCAATTCTTCCCAGCGCTTTCGTGTAGTTCTGTCCGGAAATTCTTATCAGGCACTGTCCGGCGGACCGGTCAATACCGGATTAGTTCAGGTTCTGGAAAATAACCTTACGTGGAATCCAGGTCTGAGCGATGGTGAGTACGTATATCGAGTAACTATGATACAGGAAGATCCGATCACCGGAACATCCAACGAAGTGCGAAGTGCCAATGCACGGTTTGTGGTTAGCGGCGCAATTGGTGGCATGGTGAATACCAGCGGGTTAAACACCATTGAAATTATCGGACTGCTCCAATCGGCGGCAAAAGGCGTTGACATCAAGTCGTTACTGTCTGGTTATGACGCCATGTCGATCACAATAAACGGTGATGCCGCTACGGTCGATGACTTGCGTGCAAAGCTAACGGACCTTCCCGCGTCGGTGAAATGGTCGATCAAACCGTAAATATTTTATTTGAATAGATTGGAGAAGACAATATGAAAAAATTAACGTCAAAACTTATCGCAGGCCTGGTTGTCGCAGCGATCATAGTATCGGCTACCACGTACCTGGCGACGGCCAACGAGAGCAAAGTGGTTGCTATCGTGGTCAAGGCCCTTGGTAAAGCTCAGGTTAAGCAAAGTTCAAAATGGAGCAATGTGGGTAAGGGCTCCAGACTGTATTCCGGCGATGAGGTGCAAACCAAAGGCGACGGATACGCAGCCGTCATGTTCCTGGATGACAAGAGCATTGTCAAAGTGAAACCGAATTCTGTTCTTAAAATCCAAGGGACCTACGAAGGCAAGTCGATTTCCAAACAAATGGTCATGGACGTCGGAGAATTGTTTGTCAAAGTATCCAGGCAGAAAGGTTCCTTCCAGGTTGTCACTCCAACCTCGGTCGCTTCGGTTAAAGGGACGGAATTCTGGGTTCTTGAAGGAACGCAAGGAACAACCGTCATTGGTTTGGAAGGTCTCATCGACGTGCTAAACAAGATTTCCAATACAACGCAACCGGTTTCTGCCGGTCAAACAGGTAAGTCCGGCAAAGATGGTGAAGTGACCGTGACTGAAACGAAGGAAGAGGATATTCCGGACGCGGGCGGGTTGAGCGAAGAAATCATTATCAAATTTCAAGATTCCGATGGGAACGAAAAGGAAGTTCGAATCAAGTACTAGTACCTTTGTATAGAAGATTCACAAGAAGGCTGCTCTGCGGGGCAGCCTTCTTTCTTACTGGGTTGGTGGTCATCATACTTTTTTGATATGGAGCTATTATGTCAGTAGAATGGAAAGAAGCGTATTGTATTGGTCATACAGAAATCGATCATCAACACAAGACGATATTTCTTTTTTTATCAGAGTTTGAAAAGACTGTACCTCGAGGGAACCATAAAGAACTGCTCCATCAGTCCATCGAATTTCTCAAAGACTACATTGCCAAGCACTTTGGCTTTGAAGAGGACTGTATGTTCAGGTTTCAGTGTCCGATCGCTTCCGAAAACAAAGAAGCACATCGCAAGTTCCTGGTCGCTTTTGAACGTATTGTCCAACGATACGGAAACAATGAGGATCCATCGATCTTGCTCAAAGAAATCCAAACTACGGTCAATCTGTGGTTGGTCAACCACATTGTTAGAATAGACAGTCAACTCCGACACAGTATTCAAAACTGAATTTCCGCTTTTGCCAGAATCTTAATACTGCCCCCTCCGCAATCGCTTGACATCTGTTGAGCTTGTGCCTACCTTTTTACATGGTATTCCAGCACGACACTGTTGAAAAGGACATCTTCTTGATTCATTGCAACCAGGAACATCTTAAGTTAAGATAGTTCCTCCAGAGTTCCTTTTCATACCCTCTTACTATTTTGAAACGTGGAGGCGATATGGCGAAAAAAAGCAAGAAAAGTAAAAAAGTCACCCGAAAGGCCGCAGAATCCTCAAAGAAAGAAGAGACTCCGCCCAAACAACTTAGCACAAAGGATTACGAAGCACACCTGGCAAACCTCCAGGAGGAATTGGTCAAGCTTCAGGAATGGATAAAACATGAAAAACTAAAAGTAGTGGTTTTATTCGAGGGGCGTGATGCGGCCGGCAAAGGAGGTGTAATCAAGCGTATTACCATGAGGTTAAACCCGAGAGTTTGTCGGGTTGTGGCCCTGGGAACGCCGACCGAAAAAGAAAAAACCCAGTGGTACTTCCAACGGTACGCGTCCCATCTTCCGGCAGCCGGCGAAATGGTTCTTTTCGATCGAAGCTGGTACAATCGGGCCGGAGTGGAAAGAGTAATGGGTTTTTGCACAGAAGACGAGTATCGGGAATTCATGCGAACCTGTCCGGAATTTGAAAGAATGCTCGTTCGGTCGGGAATCCAGTTGGTTAAATATTGGTTTTCAGTGAGTGATGAGGTTCAGGAAAGGAGGTTTCAGAAGCGAATCAAGGACCCGGTTAGACGCTGGAAATTGAGTCCCATGGATCTGGAATCAAGGGCCAAATGGGAGGAGTACTCTAAGGCGAAGGACGAGATGTTTGCTTTTTCGGATATAAAACAGGCTCCGTGGTTTGTCGTAAATGCGGATAATAAGAGGCGTGCGCGTCTCAATTGCATACACCATTTGCTGAGCCTGATTCCATACAAGGATCTGACACCGGCCTCCATTAAGTTACCCCCTCGGACCAAGCCGAAACGTCGATATGTCCGACCGCCCATCACGGATCAGACTTTTGTTCCGGAGGTGTATTGAGGGGACCGGGCGGCGATGACTTGGTCATTCCAAAAAAGACGGCTATTGGGTAAAGAAGCGTTTAGACCGTGTTTCTTCACTTGATAGAATTGGCAAATCTTCGCATACTTTCACCAGACTAAAGTGGAAATACTCATGAAAGATCTACACCATTTTGACCCCGAGCTCTTTGAAACCATTCTTAACGAAAAAGCAAGACAGAATAATACGCTTGAAATGATAGCCTCTGAAAATTTCGTCAGCAAGGCGATACTGGATGCAGCGTGAACTGTCTTGACAAACAAATATGCAGAAGGATATCCCGGGAATCGATACTATGGTGGCTGTGAATTTGTTGATGTTGCAGAAAATCTCGCACGGGAAAGGGCGAAAAAACTGTTTGGCGCTGAATACGCCAACGTTCAGCCACACTCAGGAAGTCAGGCGAATATGGCTGTATACTTTTCCATTCTAAAACCCGGTGACACAATCATGGGAATGAACCTGGCTCATGGCGGGCACCTGACGCACGGGAGCCCAGTTAACTTCTCCGGGAAAATGT
>JAGQUY010000293.1 GCA_020438245.1 Bacteroidota bacterium | reverse complement strand
GATATCGCGCTGAGGAAAGGGAATCTCAATACCTTGTGCTCTGAGTTCTTTCAGAATCTCGTAGTTCAGCTCGCTGCGCAGGATGTACGGCTTATTGATGTATTCAAAAGTCCAGACCCTGAGTTGAAAGTTCAGGGAGCTGTCACCGAATTCAACCAATAAGGCGTCCGGCGCCGGTTCTTTCAAGACGCCCGGATGCTTCAGGGCGACATTGATCAACAATGAGCGGACCGCCTCCGGATCGGAGTGATAGGCCACACCAACGGGCACGTTGAAACGAATGCGGCGGTCGGTGTAACTCCAGTTGGTCACCGTGGAATTGATGAATTCCGAGTTGGGTACAATAATCGCTATGTTGTCGTTTGTCAGAATCGTTGATGCGCGCGGTGAAATGGCAAGTACATCGCCAATAATACTACCCACCTCAATCCGATCGCCGATCTTGATGGGACGGCCAAACAGAATAATTAGACCGCTGATAAAATTATTGGCAATGGACTGGAGTCCCAGCCCGATACCTATACCGATCGCACCCGCAAAGACATTCAGCGCCGTCAAATCGATACCGGTCCACTGGATGATAATCATGAATCCAAAAAACAGAATAACGTAGCGGACCAGGGACGCAATGGCTTGGCTGACGCCGACGTCAAGACCACGGTGGTGTAAGAACTTCTCGACCAAAAAGTGCTTTATCCAACCGCTCACGATGTACAAAATAATGGATGCTGAGAGAACAGTGATTACCATTCCCAAGGTTACTGAGTTGTCACCCAGGTTCATGAGAGGGTAGGTCATCAAGTCTCCCAATGAACTGATCCAAGATTTGATTTGATCCACGGTTAGCACTCCGATCTGGAATATGGTATGATAAAGAAATATATATAAAGCTTCAATGATTCTCCTCTCTGGTCCGACAAGATATCTTGATTCCGCGTTCCGGGTTGAGTAGTTTGAAGCGCAACAATTCACGGAGTCAGTATGAACACTGCTTCTTTCAATGTCGTCGCAGATCGCCTTCGAAAACAGTTTGAATCAGGGGCAACGAAATCGTATGCAACGCGAATGGACGCACTGATTCGCTTCAAAAAAGCTATTCGGAGCAATGAACGGGAGATTTTGAAAGCACTCGAAACCGATCTCGGCAAGCCCGAATTGGAAGCCTATGCCAGCGAAGTCGGTCTGGTATACTCTGAAATCAATCATGCCCTCAAGAATCTTAATCAATGGATGAAGCCGAAAAGAAAACGTACGCCTCTGCTGTTCTTTTATTCACAAAGCTGGATTGAAATGGAGCCGCGGGGAGTCGTTTTGATCATCGGGGCTTGGAATTACCCCTGTCAGCTTATTTGGGAACCGCTCGTCGGGGCCATTGCGGCAGGCTGCTGCGCGGTGGTCAAACCCTCTGAGCTTGCGCCCGCCAGCGCCGCAATAGTTGAAAAGGTTCTTGCAGAGGCATTCGATGAAAATATCGTATATACCGTTCAAGGCAATGGGTCGGAGGTCATTCCCGCGATGATGGACGCTTTTCGTTTTGATCATGTGTTTTATACCGGCGGAACAGAGGTCGGGAGGAAAATTGCAGCGATGGCCGCGCCGAAACTAGTACCGGTTACGCTTGAATTGGGCGGCAAGAGTCCCTGTTTTGTCGACGAAAGCGCGGATCTCACGGTAGCCGCAAAGCGCATTGTTTGGGGGAAATTCTGGAATGCGGGTCAAACCTGCGTCGCGCCCGACTATGTTCTCGTAGATGCAAAAATCGAAAACCGGTTCATTGAAAAGCTCAGACGAACAATCCTTCATGAATTTGACGCGTCCCTCGAAAAAAACCATGATCTTGCCAAGATCGTCAACCAGCGGCATTTCGATCGATTGGTTCGGCTGCTGGAGGGGACGACCATTGTGTGCGGGGGCACTTCCGACGCATCCGAACGGAGAATCGCACCTACTCTTGTGAAATTGGACAACGTAGAGCACCCGTTGATGCAGGAGGAGATATTTGGTCCGATACTGCCTGTATTGGGCTACCGAAATTTGAATGACGCGTTGGACGTTGTACGCAGAAACCCAACGCCTCTTTCGTTGTACATTTTCACAGAAGATAGCGGGTATGAAAAAATGATCACGGAGGCTTTACCCTTTGGGAACGGGTGCGTGAATAATACGGTCGCTCAATTTGCTCAACAGCATTTGCCGTTTGGAGGTATCGGACAAAGCGGATATGGTTCGGCACATGGTGAATACTCCTTCGAGATTTTTTCCCACAAGCGCGCCATGATGCGAACGTCGACCCAAATCGACATGCCTGTAAAATACAGACCCTACAAGAAAGGACTGAAGTGGTTTCGATGGTTGATGAAACCCTGACAGAAAGGCGATGAAGTTATGATCCATACCGAAGACATAAATGGAATATCGGTTCTTACGCTTTCCCGAGGAAAAGCTAATGCCCTGGATTTGGAGTTTTGCACAGAGATCGTAAAGGCTGTCGAGGACATCCTGGCATCAGAATCCGGCGGGTTGATTCTCACGGGTAACGAAAACATTTTCAGTGCCGGAGTGGATCTTCCCAGAATTTTGAACGAGGATGCTTCCTATACGTCGTCTTTTCTTTTTCAACTGCGCAAACTGTTCGAGACCCTGTTCACTTTTCCAAAACCGTTCGTTGCAGCAATCAATGGCCATGCCATTGCCGGAGGATGTGTGATGGCGTGTTGTGCGGATTTCCGGGTGATGGCGCACGGAAAGGGGCGGGTGGGTGCGCCTGAACTGCGGGTCGGAGTTCCGTTTCCAACCGTCGCACTCGAGATCATGCGGTTTTCGCTCTCCGGGCGTCGTTTGGATCAGGTTATGTTCGGGGGATTGACGGTTGAACCGATGGAAGCTCTAAGCCTGGGACTTGTGAATAGTCTGGTTCCCGCAGATCAATTGATGTCAGAAGCCATGCTCAGGATCGAATCGCTTGCAAGTTTGCCTCGCGCGGTGTTCGCGCTTACCAAACAACAGCTTCGTGCACCCATTGTTGACAGATTCCTCAGAAGCCCATTCGACAAGGATGTGGACAACCTGTGGCAGAGCCCGGAGACCAGGAAATCCATCGAAAAGTTTGTGTCTGAGAAAATCAAGAAATCTGCGTCGTAGAAAAGAACAGGAATCGGAAGCACTCCCAGTCCGCCGCACGGACTATGGAGCAGAATTTCTCAGATGGCCTTCCGCCTGCGCCTCTTACTTCTGGAGCATACCCAGCACAGACGCCGATCGGGGTAACAGGGGCGTTCGCCGCATTTCTCGCAAATCGGTTTTTTTCGGCGATTCATCATCCGATCAAAACGCTCCCGTTTGTACTTGTTAAGGGCAACCTGATTTTCTTTGTACCACAGTCGTCTGACGACCGAGCATGATCGGCAAATTTTTCTTTCAATCGCCTTGTCGTCTATGAAATCCGTTCGTTTCTTGAATACTTTGCACTTCGGGCATTGTTTTTTTCTTGAAGTCATGGGGAAATTCCCTTCTTAGGTTCATGTAAAAAGTAGGGTAAACGGCTGTCAAATTCAACCATTCTTTGCGTTATACGGAACAGACACCTGTTGAAATGTCTCAGAGCTACATGAATATGGAGGACATTCCGATTCCTCTTGACTTGGCGTCGAATCCGACTAAATTGCTCTCATGCGACTGTTTCAAAGAATAGCCTAAACCATCATAAAATCTTAGTTCATTATTTTATAAAGGAGTCCGTCATGAAAATGTCGTTGACGTTTGTATGTCTGATGCTTGTTTTTGGCGAGGTGAATGCAAAGACTTGGACAGTGTCCCCAAGGCCGGGGGCCAGTTTTACTACGATTAGCGGAGCCGTCGGCTCCTCTTCAGTTCTGTCGGGTGATACGATTCTGGTTTCCGGATCCGCACAAGCGTATGCGGGATTTAATACATCCAAAAGACTGACAATTATAGGGCCTGGTTTTTTCTTGAACGAAAATACCGGCTTGCAGGCAGATACAAATTCAGCACGCGTCAGCTCAGCGGTCACGCTCAGCGGTGCCGGCACGACGGTAACGGGTATGCATTTCCAGCAGTCTTTATTTGTCAATGCGGACAATATCACGATTACTCGCTGCAAAATGCAAACAACGGCTGCCGGCACGTATCCGCTTTACATCTATGCGAAAGACAGTGTCGTTGTTAGGCAGTGTTACATTATTCAAAGTGCGAACTACTATTACAGTACCGTGACAATCCTTTCCGGGGCAACCCAGATTTTCATTCAGAATAACTTCATTGAATATGCCGGAGGAAACATCAGTTACGGTTCTTTTGACATAAATGGTACGATCACGGGTGATATCTCGAATAATGTTATTTTTGGTAACTTTGATAACGTAAGCGGCAGTTTTACGTTCAATAATAATATACTCAGATCCGGCGCCTTTTCGACAACGGGCGTAACACCCTACAACAATATCGCCAACGGCACGCAGTTTGGTAATCAAAACGGCAATCAAGAGAATGTCAGTATGAGTTCGGTATTTGTTGGAACCGGATCGCAGGACGCTCAATGGCAGCTTGCCGGCGGAAGCCCGGCGCTTGGCGCAGGATTTGGCGGAGTGGACTGCGGGATGTTCGACAACAGTGCGGGTTACGGCTACGTTCTGTCCGGAATACCGGCGGTACCAAGCATCTATGAGTTTACCGCAGATCCCGGGCTGAACAACGTCACGGTTAAGGTCAAATCACACAACTAGTATCGGATCACCAATGAAAAGACTCCTGTTTCTTATAGGATGTTTGGCTTGCATCGGATCCGTGGCGGCACAAAATGTCGTTGAGGCTGAATTCTTCATTGACAACGATCCCGGATTTGGATTGGCCATCCCGATAAGCGTGACGCCGGGCACAGACGTAACGTTAAACTTCAGTCCGGACGTTTCAGGTCTGCCGGGCGGCTTTCATACGTTTTATGTTCGCGCCAAGGATGAAAACGGTCGATGGTCTTCTGCTCAGTCGTTTGCATTTTACAAAGCTCCGTCGATTTCAGCCGTACTGGCGGATGTTGTCGCCGCGGAGTATTTCATCGACACCGATCCGGGCAGGGGTCAGGGCATCGCCATTCCGGGAATAACTCCCGGTTCGGATGTAACGATTCCCGTATTCTCGGTTGACTTGAACGGTTTGCTTGGCGGATTTCATACACTCTACGTCCGATCCCGGGATGTCAACGGTTTGTGGTCGATATCTTCGGTCCAGACCTTCTACAAGACACCTGCGGAGGCCGGATTGCCGGTTTCCGTCAACTATGCAGAGTATTTCTTCGATACGGATCCCGGTTTTGGGTCTGCCACACCCGTTCCGTCCCTCACTCCCGGCAGCAACGTGTCGATCCCTTCGTTTTCCATTGACCTTGGAGCCCTTGCGGGAGGATTTCACACACTCTATATGCGCTCGCGGGATCAGCTGGGGCGGTGGTCGATACTGCACAGCAATGCATTCTTTAAAGCGCACTCCATATCCGATCCGCTTGCTGACGTCACGAACATGGAATACTTTATCGACACGGATCCCGGCTTTGGATTGGGCATAAGCGTTGCCTTCACCGTTTCTTCAGACGTCACGATACCGACGTTTTCCGTTGATCTGGCCGGCGTTTCCGGCGGATTTCATACGTTGTACATCCGTTCTCAGGATTCGGACGGGAATTGGTCAACCATCGAATCCCGTGCTTTTTTCAAATCGTATACCATCAATGATCCGCTGGCCGACGTAAGTCGGGCCGAATACTTCATCGACAAAGATCCGGGCGTAGGTCTTGGAACTGCAATTTCTTCCTCAGCCGGAAATGATGTTCAAATGGACTTTGCCGTCGATCTGAACGGATTGGGCGGTGGATTTCATACGTTGTATGTTCGCAGCGCGGATTCAGACGGCTACTGGTCGACTCTTCAGTCGTTTGCATTCTACAAGACTCCGACCCCGATTCCCGGGGCTCCTTTGATTGCCAGCATCGAGTATTTTTTCTACAAAGCAGGCGGCCCAAGCACGACGCGTGTTTTCAAGGCTTTTACACCGTCTCAGGACGTTACGGTCAATTTCAGCCCCTTTACCGCCGGACTTGAAATCGACAGTTCGTACACGATGCATGTTTATGGCGTGGATTCGAATGGGAATCGCAGTCTGTCTTCGTACGCAGATATAGTCGCTCCGCTCAGACCCAATAACCCGCCTGTTGTTGCATTGGCAATCGGAGACGTCACCTTGTCCGAGGACTTCGGTTCTGCAACTATTGTTGCGCTGGATTCTGTTTTTGCGGATGCGGACTCCGCGTACGGTGATGTTCTTCAATATACAGTTCAGGTTACACC
>JAGQUY010000292.1 GCA_020438245.1 Bacteroidota bacterium | reverse complement strand
CCGTTCTGACAGCCGTCGTTCTTTTCCACTCGACCGTACTCGCTGCAGATCCCGATTCAGCCGCATCGGCATCGGTGGTGCTGGTTAGAAATCAATTCAACGTACCTGCCGTTCCGGATCAAGTCACGATGGTCATGAAAAAGAGATCCACCGCGGTGAAGAGAGCGCTCGTCCATACGTTTCTTCCCCTTGGGGCCGGCATCGCACTAATGACCGCCGGGGATTCCACTGTGGAGGGCCTTCAACTCATCACGTCCCTGACGTTGATCACCTACGGCGGGCTGGTTGGTCCGTCGATGGGAAACTTCTATGCCGAGGATTATGTCACGGGCGGGGTTGGCATCGCCATGCGGATCGCCGGTACCCTGATGGTCGGTTCCGCGATCGGACAGGCCATGGCATTTGGAAACGACGATGATGCCGAGGGATCGACACCCGGCCAGACGATGGGAACCGTTGGCGTATTGATGGTTCTTGGGTCAGCCGCCTATAACATCTTTACATCGGCCGCCTCAGCCGATGCGTACAATACCAAACACGGGCTTACCGGTTTCTCCGCCGGATACGATCCTGTTTCAAAAACAGCGCTGGTGGGAGTACAACTGACCTTTTGAACGAAAAACATTCTATTCGGACAAAACCTTGGTCAGCGCAGCGTCAAAGCCTTCGTTTTCAGGATGACCTGCAAATACGACGATCCCCTGACGGTTGATGACAAAACAGAGCGGCATGCGAAATTGGACGTCCGCATTTCCACCCGTATCCCAATCATGCTCCATCGAGAGATCCCCATCGTAGGCAATACGATACCCAAGTTCTGAACCGCGTTTCTCCATGAACGATCCGAGTTCTGCGCGACCTTTGAATTCGTGAGAGGCCACGCCGATTACGACCAACCCCTTCGACGCGTTCTGATTCTGCACTTCGTTGAGTTTGGGGATATTCTTCAGGCACGGCGAACACCAGGTTCCCCAGAATTCGACCACGTAGGCCGTTCCCTTTTGGAAATCGCTGACCGGAGTACCTTGAATCCATTCGTCCACGCTTAATTTGGGCGCCGCTTCTCCAACCTTTGCGCCTTCCCCCGGCGCAAGCACAATCGACCAACCTGCCATGAGAATCAGTGCAATAGATGAGTTTACCATGGAAATCTCCAATCAGGTTTATTCAAGCAGAATATTGTTTATTCAACGGCCATACGGCTGGCGAATGCCGATGTTTCGCATCCTTCAAGGCTCAACGGACACATATTTCAGCCGCTCTGCCGGAAGGCCTGAAAGAACAGACTTCACACGATCAAAATCGGCGGTTCCATCCGTTAGACTTTCGCGCACAACCAAAACAAGGGTGCGACTCATTTCTTTGAATGATTCCCAAACCTCCCGATCGAGCGTGCCGGCCAGCAGGGGCGGAATAATGCCGCCGAACGGATTGAAGTGATGGTGGGATAGATGGGTGAACGATATGAATAGTTTGTTTTTCGCCGCGATGGAATCATAAAACACACGGGTCTTTTCCACATCATACCGCGCGGGACCGAGCCCGACAACATGCACATAGGGAACCGTGATTTTGGAAAAGGAAAATTCGGGAAATTCCTTCAGCATGTCTATGGCGTACGTGTTGCCAAGACCGGAATCGAGACTGATCATCAGATTCAAAAGAAAA
>JAGQUY010000291.1:4100-6572 GCA_020438245.1 Bacteroidota bacterium | reverse complement strand
CCGAAGCAAAGACAACGCATTGTTCAGTTGGTTGAAAGCAATTATCGAGAGTTGGAGCCGGGACGGTTTCGGAACCAAGCGGAGGGTCGCCCGGGTGATCAGACCCAGTGTACCCTCGGCACCAATGAACAGTTGTTTCAGGTCATAGCCAGAATTATTTTTGTGAAGATTTGCATTCAGATTAAGTATCTCTCCCTGTGGCGTAACTACCTCAAGTCCCAGAACCTGTTCCCGCGTCATTCCGTATTTGATGACCTTGTGACCGCCGGCGTTGGTTGAAATGCAGCCTCCTATCTGACAGCTTCCGCGGGCGCCGAAATCAATCGGGAACATCATTCCTTTCTCTGCGACGGCCAGTTGCAAATTTTCAAGGATGACGCCACTCTCCGCTTCCGCCGTTCCCGATTCCAGATCGATCTGTACTATCCGGTTCATCTTTTCAAAGGAAATCACGACTTCGCCGTTGGTGGCCATGGCGGCGCCGGCATATCCGGTCCGGCCACCGGAGGGTACAAAAGCAAGACGGTTGTCGCTGCAATATCTAACAATCGTTTGGACTTCTGCTGTCGCTTTGGGAAAAAGTATTATGGATGCCTTTGATGAAAAGACGCGAGTCCTGTCTCTGCCGTACTCCAAAAGGTCGTCCGGTTGAACCGTAGCCCGAGCTCCAAGAAGTGCTTGGAAAAAATCCGTATGTTTCTTAGAAAACATATTCCATCCCTCCTTCGAAAAATAGTCATTTCTCCCACCCGGAACAATGGGCTTTTTCCTTGAAAAACGGAGTGTGCGAGTCTATATTGCATCGCGTTTAGTGTTACCGTTTAAGACTTTGCAAAGTGATTATAGCGGGAGATAATGATACATGAGATGGCTTTGGCTTGCGTTCTATGTAATTCTCACAAGCTGTGTTGACCAACGGTTTGAAAATATTGTTGCGACGATCGGAGACCGGGATACCATAACGACTGATGAGTGGAAGGAAAAACTGAAAATCGCCGAAACGCAATCTACCGAGTATGAACCCAACAGTGAGCTTCTAAATGATCTGATCGTGAGTCGACTGAAACAGTTGGCGATGGCTGACTTGAGGTACGACACGACGGCCAACTTCATCGATGACTTTCGAAGAAACAGCAGGAAGAAATTGGACGGGGCAATTATGGCTAGGTTTGTTTACGACCGCGTATTGACCCCAAAGGTTATTGAAACCTACAAACGCTCGTGGGGAACTCTGGCAGCCGTTCAGATTCTAGTTGTGAATCATTGGACGGATGATAAGAAAGTTGGTCTACCGATTCAACGCGCCAGGGAATTTCTGGACAGTCTACGGACGGCCGTCAAACCTTCGGAATTTGGTGAGGCCGTAAAGACCCATTCCAATTATCTGTATGAAAAAACCCGAAAAGGCAATACGCAGATTTTTGCGTACCGTTTTGAGGACTTACCGTTTTACGCTGCCATCGACGTTTTCAATACACCTGTAGATAGTTTAAGCAAAGTCCAAGAAATGGGCACGGCGCTTGCCCTATTCAAGGTAGTTGGCTTTGAATCCGTTTCTTCTATTCAGCCCATTTCCATGAAGGAAGCGCGGGTTCGTCTGCTGGACCGTCTGCAGTTCGTAGAACCCAAAGTTTTGTTTGAAGTGAATAGATCGTTTTCGGATTCCATTCAATCCACGCTCGCAATCCGCTTCAATGACGCTAATATAAAGTATGCAACTCAGCGGTTCACCGAACCTCAGAATGTAGACGAAGCCAGAAAATCATTGACAGCGGTCGAACAAGAATTGGAATTATGTACCTATACTGGTGGTAAGCTCACGTTCGGTGAGTTGTTGGATAATTTCAGTCCTCAAGGGACTTGGCCTTCTTTAACAATCTCCTCGTTCATCGAAAGAGTGAAGAGCATCGTGATCATGACCGCCTTGAGGCAGGAAATGAAAAAGTCGGGGTTTACAGCAAGCCCGGAGTTTGAGAAATCGCTCGATCAAGTCAGAACGTCTCTTTTTGAGAGCGCGTTTGATAATCAGGTCGTGATGGAAAGTCCTGAGCAAACGGACGTAAAAAAATACTACTCAACTTTCAAGACCAGGTTTCAAACAGAAGGGAGCCTTGTTGCCCATGAATTGAAAAGCAGCAGGCGCGAAGAATTGGAAAGAGCGGAAGCGATGTTAAAGAGCGGGATGCCGGTTGCGTCGGTGGTTTCGGAGATCAATAAGGATAAACGCCGCAATGAGGGGGGGCTTGTGGTAGACCAGAACGTGAACCATACGTATACGGAAAAATCGGCCGTTGCGAACCATCTTCGACGTCTTAAAGTGGGTGATTGTTCTTCTGTTATTCCAATATCCAAAGGCAAGTATGTGCTGGCAATTTTGGTCCAGCAGGAGAAACCGAAACTCCTGACTCTTGAGCAGGCCTTCCGCACGGTTGTGATCGATTTGCAGTTGGCCAAGAGGGAGCTGAAACTGCG
>JAGQUY010000291.1:0-3992 GCA_020438245.1 Bacteroidota bacterium | reverse complement strand
AAGAAGTCTTTCTTGGTCAAGGTGGGCGGTAGCGTCTTGACGGAAGCCATGCTGGACAGCGCTTTGGCCGGAGATGGCCGCGGCAATGAGGCGCGTCGACAGATGTATATTCAAGATTGGATTGACTCAGAAGTGCTTTTCCAAAAGGCCCTGAATGACGGGCTCGATCGCAATCCCTTGGTCGTCGGGCAATTGGACAATATCCGCCGGGAGTTACTAATCCAGTTTCTGTTGGATCTGGAGATGGAGCGCAGTTTGACAGCAACGACCCAGGAAATAGAGGCGTACTATGAAGCCCATCGTGACCAGTATACGTATGGCGAAGATCAAGTCAAGGTCGAGTACTTTTTGACAAAGGATCCTGCCAAGGTAAAAACGCTGGGGAGGGAATTTGCCAGAATGTCCCGGCTGAGGAAGAAGGATTTTTTGGAGTTTGTAACTCCCTACGCGGGGGAAAACGATATCATTGGAGCTACCGAGTTTTCCCCACGATCGCATTTTGAAGATCGCGTCGCCCGACAGATCTTTCTAAAGAATACCACGGATGAAATCATAGGTTCTCTCCCGATGAAGAGCGGTTTTGAGTCTTTTTGGCATGTGGTTGAAATACGGCCCAAGGGGAAGACGATTCCTGTACACGAAGTCAGTCACGAAATCGAACAACGGGTACGAGCTGTAAAACGGAAAGAACTTACGGAGAAACTGATCAAGTCGCTCCGGCAACAGGCAGCAATTGAATACCAGCCCGACGAAGAAGCCCCCTAGATTCTAACAAAATACTGAAATTTGACGAACACGTTCTGGGAGGTGGCCGAGTAGCCATCCCGATTCGGATACGGATCCTTCTGTCCTCCGAAGTTGGCTCCTATGAAAAAGACGGTAAAGGGATTCACCTTGAAGCTGAGCAGGGGTGAAAAAGTGAATGCAAGGTAGTGGTCCTTGTCGCGAATTTGCTGGCCAAGGCCGTCGGTAACATAATCACCGTTGTCATCGGTGCGGGCGAAATACGAAGTAACATCGTTAACTTCGCCTATCAGCCGGAGAAACAACTGACGCGTGAATTGAAATTGAATTTGGTCACGGTAAACGCGCTGTGCGCTGATGGTCTTCGAACCCGGATTCCAAAAGGACGCCGAGCTATAGTTGAATTCATTGATGAGATTACTCAAAGGTCTGAGGGTCAAATAGGTGTTGAACTGAAACCCTTTAATTTTTGCCAGGGGGTTGAAGATATCCGACGACGAGCCGCCCCGATTGATGTAGTAACCGTATTCGGTCCAGAACCCGGCAGAAAAATATTTGGAAGCGTTTGTCCAGACTTCCCAGGAGGCACGGTGTAAATTGTCAAACTGGCGTCCTCCGAAATGTTCGTTGTTGATGGCTGCCACGCGGAAGAAGGTACCCGTTTGATATCTGAACTGGATATTCAACGCCGGGGCAATCCAAAAGTCTTTCAGTTGGCCGTCGTAATTATACTTTCGGTTTCCCTGAACCTGCGGCTGAATTCGATTCAGAAACGGATGGCTTGGAGACATCCAAAAATTGTAACCACTCCACAATCCAACTTCTCTATAGTTGTTTTTATTGATGAATCCGTTATCTGACCGAAACCCGGGAGAAACGTCGGTGACCCAGGAAAAGAGATTCCAGGATTTTCCATTGCGCTCGAGGGTGGCCCGTGCCACCGTGCCGGAAAACGATTCTCCGTTGAAATAGGTATCGTGTCTTTGCCCGCCTGCTCTAAAGACGAGGCTGTCATCAGGGTTTATGGAAGCCTTATCCAGCTCCCGTGTATCCGCATAACCATACAAGGCCTGGAGAGTGAGATTTTCATTCCATCGGAACTGGCCGTCCAAGGAGAGCACGGTGTTGTGCGCACGTCCGGAAAACCTCCGGTCGGTGCCGATGAATCCCAGATACGATCCTCCGCCCAAATCATATTTCGAACGAGCGATCGTATTCCAGGAAGGAGTCGAAGTTGTCGTTATCTGGCTCTGTTCTTCCAGCGGAGTGGTAAATGCCGATGCTTCGTCGTATGCTTGAATAACCCCAAAACTCAATTTGCCCGCTTTACCGCTAAGTTTTGCCGCTACCAGAGGATCGTTGATTGTTCTGGTATACAATAGATTCACATCCCCATTGGATGAAAAGATATCGCTTGCCTCCAAAAAAAATGGGCGTTTTTCCCGATAGAACAACGCGAATGAGTTGTTCACGCTGACCTGCGTCGCGTCAGCCTCGATCTGGCTGAAGTCCGGATTGTATGCGAGATCCAATGTAATCGTCGAAGAAAGACCATACTTGAGATTAAATCCAATGTCGCTGCCATAGTCTGCGGACGACCATCTGCCATTGCCGGCATCATTTTCGTCCAGTGTTTTGTCTCCGGACGCTGCAACGTACGGTAAGATTTCAAGATTGGAGGATTCGGTTGCCGGCTTCTTTATGTGGAGTTTTCCGGCGTAGGTAAAGGAGTTATTTGACCCCTGGGGGATGTTCATCCATGAATACACATACCGGCTGTCTCTCGGGTAAATCCGCAGTACATGGATCAACCACTCTTGTTGCTCTGTATCGGGAAATCGGAGACTTTTGAAAGGAATCTTCATTTCGACCGTCCAATGATCGTCGTAGATTTTTGCATCAGAGTACCAAAGCGCGTCGTAGCTGTCATCCTCGTTGTTGTCTCCGCCGTTCTGTGTCACAGCAAGGTCGGCCTGGATGCCCAGCGGGTTGACAAAATATTCGTAGCTGTTTTGGCGAGTTCCATATGCATCAATGTTAATACCGACAAAATCGTCCTGATAGATTGCGTCCCGATCGCTTAGATGATAGCGCAGGTTCTTTATGTTATCGTCGTAGCAAACAAAAGCTATGTAAAGGAACTCGTTGTCGAACGTAATATGACCTTCGGTCCGGACTTTTGGCGGTTGACCGTTGTTGGGCCAGTTCTCGACAAAGTTGGAGAAGGACGGTGTTAATGTCCATGCGTCGTCGAGCACACCGTCTATCTTGATCGGGCTCTTCACGGGCTCCGCTTTGATCGTGAGTATCGGGTTGGCATGGAATGCGGGAGCTTCCCCGTTGCCAACGTTGTTAAGCGACATTTTTTCCTGGGCATTGGCCGTCATACTAATCGGGATCAGAACGATCGACCAAAACAAGCACTCAAAGAAACGGGTTGGCTTTGTCACATCAATCTCCACTCAGTGGGTTTGCATGGAAAATGATACGGGAAGGGGTTTCTAAAGTTGCAGAGTTGACCGAAGTCTTTCAAGGAGCTCATGGACCATCCAGCCGGTGACGCCCCAAACGCAGTGTTGTTCATAGTCGTAATAGTGAACTTCGTATGTTTTGTCCAGCCATCGACGATATCCGAGGCGATGATTTCGCGAGTCAAGAAGATGCGAAAGCGGAATAGAAATCACCTCGTCGGTTTCTTGCGGGTTGATATTCAGTTCAAACGGGTAGGGAATGCATCCGGCGAACGGGGTCACTCTGTAATTTGTTGGGGTGATCATATCGTCCATTTCAGCCAGGGGCGTAATGTCCTTTCGGCGGATTCCAATTTCCTCGTGGGTCTCCCGCAGAGCAGTATCGAGGAGGTCTGTATCTGTGTCATCTCTCACGCCGCCGGGGAATGCGATTTGCCCTTTGTGATGCCGGACGGTATGTGTTCTCTTGACGAAGAGGAGGTGTGTCTCGTCGTTCTTGACAAAGAAGGGAACCAATACGGCGGCTGCGGTCAGGTTTGCAAGAGGTAGTCGGCGCTTGGGGGTCTCGCGGTAGCTCTTTTCAATTGCTTCCCGACATCGGTCAAAATTCAACCGTTACCCCTCCCGATGGTTCATCAATTCAATAATTCGGAGCAACTCACCAACGCTCCATGCCTGGGAAATGCACCCCTGCGGGTATTGAGGGGGGTCTCCGTCATATATTTCCGAAACGGTACCGATCCCTGCATCATTGAACATCTTTTCGATTGGAAGCAG
>JAGQUY010000290.1 GCA_020438245.1 Bacteroidota bacterium | reverse complement strand
GACACGATGAGCGCGAGCAGACGCTTAACCAGCTTCTGGTGGAAATGGACGGTTTTGAAGCAAACTCCGGAATCATCATTATTGCGGCGACCAATCGGCCTGACATCCTCGATAGTGCGCTCATGCGGCCGGGGCGATTTGACCGGCAGGTAGTTGTAGATTGGCCGGATGTCAAAGGGCGGGAAGAAATCCTGCGCATCCACAGCCGCAGGGTTCCCCTGGCAGAGGAAATCAAACTTGACAAGATTGCCAAAGGCACACCCGGTCTTTCTGGTGCCGACTTGGAGAATCTGGTCAACGAGGCGGCGCTTCTTGCCGCCAGGAGAAACTCCGATCGCGTCGAGACTTCCGACTTTGAAAACGCCAAAGACAAAATAATGATGGGAATGGAACGCAAGAGTATGGTTATAAGCGAACAGGAGAAAAAGGTAACCGCTTATCACGAAGCGGGTCATGCTCTTGTTGCCCGCTTGCTCAAAGATGCGGATCCGGTACACAAGGTGACCATTATTCCCAGAGGACGTGCGTTGGGCGTCACCCATTACCTCCCTTCTGATGACCGGCACACATACTCGAAAAACTATTGCGACGCGTTGCTAGCCTATGTTATGGGCGGTCGTGCCGCCGAGAAAATCATTTTTGACCACCTAACTACCGGTGCAAGCAGCGACATTGAGAAAGTTACCTACACCGCCAGGAAGATGGTTTGTGAATGGGGTATGAGCGATAAATTAGGTCCTGTCGCATTTGGAAAGAAAGACGAGGAAGTCTTCTTAGGCCGTGAAATCGCCACGTCAAAGAATTACAGCGAGGATACTGCCGTTCTCATCGATGCCGAAATCAAACGTATCGTTACCGAAGCGGAAGATAAAGCCATTGCATTGCTGCGGGAACACATCGGCAGTCTTCACGCTATAGCCAAAGCGCTTATTGAACGCGAGACGCTTGATGGGGATGAAATCGGACTGTTGATGGACGGGAAGACGTTAAAACCGCTTGAGGACAAAGCCAACGGCGAAGCCAATCCCAACCCTCAACCTCAAGTACAATCGTAGCTGGCTTATGGAAAAAACTTTGACGTATCTATCCGGCGAAGTTGTCGGAGGTATTTTTCTATACCTCAGCCTGATTTTCGTTTTGCTGTTTGTTTGGGGCTTCATGATTCGCTATTCGCCTGTTGTAAACCGGCGCAAATTCACACGAATTGTTTTTTTTCTGGTCGGAATGATCGTTCTTACGTTTGTTGCACAGCGCATGGCGCGCCCCCCTGTTCCGGTCAACCAATATGCGGCGATAATCCCGCTCCCGGCGGACGGAAGCGGACCCTATGCGGGATCGACATGGGCTGCTTCCGAAATCACAACATCAATAATGGAACAGGGTGGTCCCGCACATATACATCTTCTAAGGCCGGAGTGGCAGGTTGATGCATTCCAAACCGACTCCTTGGCATACCGGGCATTTGCAAACACAGCTGACTTGTTAAGTTGGGCTAAACTTGTACGGTTATCCTATATCGCAACGGTATCCGTGTCCATTTCCGAGAAAGAAGCCAGGCTTGATCTGAGCATTCTGTACGTCCGCGAAGGAACAGTCTTGGACTCTGTTCGTCAGCAAATTTCTCTTGTCCGGGAAACAGACGTTCGGGCTGCGCTTCTTGACTTCTGCGGGCTTGCGGCAAAAAAGCTGCTACACCAAATGGGGGAAAAGTTGACAGACAACCGTGTCAATACAAGCGCGTATGACACCCCCTCGTTGTGGTCGTATTCGAGAGGGAGGCTTGCCTTGTTGTCTGAAAACCGACCGGAGTCTTTACCCTATTTTGAACAGGCCATCGCAGCGGATAGCTCATCAGCCATAGCGTACTATGGTGCGGGGCTTGCCCACGGTGAACTCATGCTTCGATCAACGAATGACGCAGATCATCAGAGCCGACAGGCACGTACCGAATACCACTTGAAAAGGGCAAATCAACTGAATGAGGGCTTTCAACCTTCCTTGTCTGCCTTGGCGTATTACTTCATGTTTTTCAAACCGGAACCGAGATATCTCGATGCAGAAATAGCGCTGATTGCCGGTAATCTTCTGTACGCAGGAGACTATGTAACCTATGATGTATTAAGTTACATGCAACCCATCCGGTGGGAAACGTTTGAGTTGTCCTCTCGCGAACAAGTCCTCGAAAAGGCGCTCGAGGTGAATCCTGCGGCATTTGATATCTACGTGCGGCTGGCCCGCAGTTATTTAGAATTGAGCAAACCACATGATTACCGGGCAAAAAAAGCGTTGGAACTATTTACTATTGCACACGAACTGAGACCGGATGATTTTGTCGCCGTACTTGGATTGGTTCAAGCAGCCGACTATATGGCCCAATACGATCGCGCCATCAAGCTGCTTGAACGCATGGAATCTATGTACCCTCAAAAACCGGACGTCTACTATAACTTGGGTGTAGTAACCTACCATTTGGGCATCAGCATGAAACCCAAGAAAAAGAAAGAAGAAGAACTTGCCTACTATCGCCAGGCCGAAGAGTACTTCAGAAAATCCATCGAGCTCAAGAAAGACTACGGATATGCCTATTTGTATTTGGCCAAGATTT
>JAGQUY010000289.1 GCA_020438245.1 Bacteroidota bacterium | reverse complement strand
CAATAGTCTGAGATTAAATTGAAACTTGCAACGGCCCGGTACCGTATATAAATATCCAAACAGAACGAGGCTGCCATGGAATCTTCACAGCGTCTGGTAAAATCTAGAGCCAATAGAATGATCGACGGGGTTTGTGCCGGCATAGCGGATTTTTTCGCTATAGACGTGACACTTGTACGTGTCGCATTCGTTGTCTTTGCTTTCATGGGCGGCCTTACCGTGATTGCATATATTACTGCAATGATCGTGATGCCGGCGGAGTCTCACCAAGACCGGGTGCAGACACCGAACCTGCAAAGCGACCAAAAACGGACTATCCAGTCGGGTTTTTTCTGGGGTGTGATTCTTATCTTGGCGGGTTTAATCTTTCTACTTGAAGAACTGCACATTTTTCATTTTCACTGGTTTTCACGAATGTTCAATTGGAACTGGATTCTTCCGATACTACTGATCGGTATCGGCATCACTCTGATTTTAACTCGCGATAGATTCGAAAAAGTCAGCGATGAGTTGATGGACGCGGGGAATCAGGGGAAATTCCATAGAAAATCAGCTGGACGAAAGATATGGGGTGTGTGCGGCGGTATTGCTGATCATCTTCACTGGGACGTTTCCCTCGTTCGAGTTGCCTGGGTGGTACTGACCTTCCTGACGTTTCCATTGGGCATTGTTGCCTATGTGTTGATTGCTCTCGTGACACCCGACGAATCAAATCAAAGCGTCTATAAATCCGCTAATTCATAGGTGTTGTTATGGAACATTCGACCTCCGTTACGGACACTGTGGCACATCTTCGGGTTTCCGCGAAGGCCAATCTGAGATATCTCTGGGTCGGTTTATGGCTAATTGGTCTCGGAGTCTTTTGGTTGGTTTGGAATTTGGATCTGCTGCGGTGGTCTTGGGTGGAAAGATACGGCTTTGTAGTCATAGGTTTGTTTTTTGTCGCGAAGGCTATTTTTCTTCGAACGTATCATTTTGCCGTTGGAATCAGTTTTTTGACAATTGGGTTGTTTCATTTGTATCTCGATTATGCAGAAGTCGCTTCCATGCGGGCGCTGTGGCCGATATACTTCTTGCTGATTGGGAGCGGTTTCATGGTCAACTTCCTTGTCAACACGAATCGGTGGCCCTCCCTGACCTTGAGCATGGTGTCTCTAATGACCGGTGGGGTACTCCTCTCTCGCAGCTATTTTCTCATGCCTGCTACGAGCTTGGAGCTACTCAGAACATACTGGCCATTGACTTTGGTTGCCTCTGGAACTATACTGATCGCAACAGCATGGTTCAAAAAGAGGCGAATGGGCACTGATGACGGAGTTGAACGGTAAACAAAAACGCTATTTACGCGGGCTGGCCAATCAGATCAAATCTACCATCTCCGTCGGCAAGGCGGGGATTACCGAAAACACCCTTTTGTCTGTTCGAAACGGATTCAATACAGCAGAACTTTTGAAGATCAAGGTCCAAGATGGATGTCAAATCGAAAAGGACGAAGTCGGGGAGATCATCGCAAAAGGCGTTGGAGCTTCAGTAGTCCAGGTTTTGGGCAGCACGGTCTTGTTCTACCGGCCTCACCCGGATCATCCAAAAATCAACCTTCCTCAATGACTTTCCAACAAGCGTTCTTCCTCACGGATGGTATCGATAATTTCCTGACCCGACGTTGATTCTGTAAGACGTTTTCTGAAGGCCGGCTGATTCAGGAGCCTTGAAATGCGGGAGAGCATTTTAATGTGGAGGCTTGAGGCTTTTTCCGGACCAACCAGCATAAAGACTATTCGAACAGGCCGACCGTCAAGTGAGTCAAAATTGACGTCCTGTGAGGTAATTCCCAAGGCAACAGCAAGTTCGGGTACGCCTTGTGACTTACCGTGAGGGATGGCCACTCCGTTGCCGATTCCTGTGCTCATCATAGTCTCCCGTTCCAAGACGGCTTGGAGGACTTTGTCCCGATCATCCAGTTTTCCATTGCTCGACAAAATGTCTACCAGTTCGGTGATGATTTCCTTCTTCTCAAAGCTCTGCAGCGGAATTCGAATAAGATTGCCGGTCAGTACTTCACAGAGTTTCATGAGGGCTCCTGTGTTTCAAAGTCGCTGAACGACTTAAATTCATTAAAACG
>JAGQUY010000288.1 GCA_020438245.1 Bacteroidota bacterium | reverse complement strand
TGATATTGGTCTTCAGCGATCGGGCTGGAATCAACGACCACCCGTCGCAAACGACCGGGGGCCGATCAAACGGGGACTTGGCATGGCCAATTCAGTTTGGTATTACATCACCGGGTTCGGTTTCCAAGCCAATCTCACCGTTACCAGCGACGGCGCCGTCGAACTCACCAACGGAGTGCAGGACATTGGCGGCGGTATCCGAACCGCCATCGCCATGGTGATCGCCGAAGAACTGGGCATTCCCGTGGAAGGAATTAAGGTCGTCATCGGAGACACCCAATATGGATTGGCACCGGGCAGCGGAGGCAGTCAAACTACAGCCGGAATCACTCCCGCTATACGCAATGCAGCGTATTCGGCCAAATTGAAAATGTTTGATATTGCGGCGCCGCTGCTCAACTCGACTCCAGTGGAGTTATCGGCGGCCGACGGCAAGATTTTCGTAACAGACGATCAAACAAAATCGCTGACCTGGAAGCAGGTGGCCTCGAAAATTAACGGCGACAAATTCACCGTGACCGGAGAGCGTCTCAAGGATTTTCGCCCGGCCGCACGCTTCCTGGCGGGCATGCAGTTTGCCGACGTTGAGGTGGATACCGAAACCGGGGTTATTCAGGTAAAAAAGGTCGTCGCCGTTCACGATTGCGGACGACCCATGAACCGGCTTGCCCTCGAAAGCCAGATCAACGGAGGTATCATTCAGGGCATCAGCTATGCCCTCTTTGAAGACCGAATCCTGGACCGCCAGACCGGTATCATGGTAAATCCGAATTTGGAACAATACAAAATAGCCGGCAGCATGGATGTCCCCGAAATCGATATAACGGTAATCGATGTAAACCATGCACAGTCGAGTACGGGAGCCATGGGAATAGGTGAACCAGCAACGATTCCTACTGCAGCAGCCATCGCTAATGCCTTTTTTCACGCTACCGGGAAACGTATCCGAAAATTACCCATGACATCCCGCACCGTTCTTGAAGCACTCAACAGTTGAGAGGCGACATGATCGAAGTCGTCAACGTCAAAGATAAACTCTCCGCCATTTCGGACTACTGGAATCCGCGCATTGCAGCATCCGTAAATACAACTCACGTCAAGCTGGTGAAATTTCAAGGAGAATTCACCTGGCATCACCATGAGCATGAAGACGAGATGTTTTATGTTGTCCATGGAGAGTTCACCATGAAGCTCACCGATCGTGATCTGCTGATTCGCGCGGGTGAATTTGTGGTGATTCCCAGGGGTGTGGAACACAAGCCCGTTGCAGACAGGGAAGTTCACGTACTGCTTATTGAACCCGTTACCACGGTCAATACCGGTAATGTGACGAACGAAAAAACCAAGACACAACTTGAAACCATCTAAACCAGGAAGCCGGCATGAAGTCATTTGAGTATTTGATTCCCTCATCCATGGCTGAAGCGCTGAATGCGGTTCGGGAGGATGGAACGGTGGCCAAGGCGGCCGGTGTGGATCTTTTGGATTTAATGAAGGAGGGCTTGCTGACTCCGTCCAAAATGGTTCACCTCAGATCGCTTAAAGAGCTCGACGGCCTGACGAAATCAGGCGGACTGCGATTGGGTCCCAATGTGACACTTGCCGAACTTGCCGCACACGAATATCTGACCGGCAGTTATCGGGCGCTGAGACTTGCCGCGGACGCCGCAGCGACACCGCAAATCAGGAATATGGCCACACTCGGCGGTAATTTGTGTCAGCGTCCACGCTGTTGGTACTTTCGAAGTGCAGATTTTCCTTGTACCCGCAAGGGAGGCAGTGAATGCTTTGCGTACAATGGTGAAAATCAATACCACGCCATTTTCGGAAACCAGGACGGATGCGCCATTGTACACCCCTCAGCAACGGCGGTGGCCCTTTCTGCCTTGGATGCAACGTTGAAGATCAGATCAGTCGAAAAGGAAAGGGAACTTGGCGTGATGAACTTTTTTGTTGCTCCGGCCGAAGACGTACGCCGGGAAAATGTGCTGGCGAATGGTGAACTGATCACGGAAGTGCACTTGCCGATCCTTGCCGAACAACGCGTCAGCTACTATTATAAACAAAAAGAAAAACAAAGTTTTGACTGGCCGATTGCTGAGGCCGCGGTTGCTTTTAATTTCGAAGGCGGTGTTTGTTCTGATAGCCGTATCATCCTGGGTGCTGCTGCTCCAATTCCCTGGAGAACCAAAGCAGCGGAAGATTTTCTGAACGGCAAAACCCTTTCCCCTGCAGTAGCCCGGGAAGCGGCGGAAAAAGCGATGCTTGACGCAACGCCCCTATCCGAAAACAGCTACAAGGTTACCGTATTCAAGGCGGTGATCTCACGTGCCCTATTACTCGCCGCCGGCCTTGATCCCATCAACCAAAAGTGAAGTAAAAACCATGATCAGCCATTGTAAACATTTGAGAACCAAAACTTCCTATGTTCCCGATGCCAATAACCCCGACGGCTGGAGAAGTGACGACTCCTCCACCGCTCAGTACTGGTGTCTAAAAACCATGACTACCGCGGGCCCCGACAACGACCTTGTGGCCCCTGAAAAATGCGCCGGTAGCCGTGCCTGCTTTGACTCCATCGAGTTGCCAACATAGATACGGCTCCCCCTTTCCAACTTCCTAAGTCTATTAAAGGAAAAAACGTATGACCCGATTCCTTCTGTTCCTCTTTTTCCTGACCGGAGTGCTTTTCAGTCAGGACAAACCGATAACCCCTGCGGATTCTCTGAAGACGCCCGCCGACTCGACGAAAAAAGGAACATCAAAAGATACAGAGAAGTCGTTCGAGGATGTCATCAAAGAGTGCAAAACAATCCAAGGGCTTTTTACCATCTATCTCAAGGAAGATGAAAACAAGGCCTATCTCGAAATTAAACCGGACCAGCTGGATACCCTGTTTCTTTGCAATGTGACCCTGGAGGCCGGAGACGGATATTATTTTGATTCGGGTGCCATGCTTGATGCCTTTCCATTTTTCTTTCAAAAAATTGGAAAAAAAATCCAACTGATTCACAAAAATGTTTATTACCGGGCAGACCCGAAATCACCCATTGCCAGGGCCGTGAAGCGCGGAGTCTCCAGTTCGGTTATTGCATCGGCGTCCATCGAGGGCAAGCCGCATCCCGATCGAAAAAGTTTTCTCGTCGATCTTTCTTCCCTGTTTCTCCAGGACTATGAAATGATCGGGAATGCTCTCAGTGATAAGAAGGTCAATTACTCTTTTGACAAATCGGAGAGTTATTTGGGGTTGTTGAAATCATTTCCGATGAATACCGAAATTGAAACGGTATTGAGTTTCAAGAACAGCAATCCAAAACCGACCAATCAAATGATAGCCGACAGTCGAAGCATGCTTCATCGATACCGGTATTCCCTGTCAACACTCCCACAGAACGGGTACCGACCCCGGTTTGCAGACGACCGAATCGGACACTTCATGACGATGTATCAGGATTATACCAATTTGGCAGACGAAACTGCCTTTAAACGATACGTCAACCGGTGGAACCTGGAAAAAAAGAACCCCGGCGCAACACTCAGTGAACCGAAGGAGCCCATTGTTTTCTGGCTCGAAAATACCATACCCTTCGAATATCGGGAAGCGTTGAAAAACGGTGTCCTGGCCTGGAACAAAGCGTTTGAGAAAATCGGATTCAAAAACGCACTAGTGGTGAAACAAATGCCGGACGATGCCGACTGGGATCCGGCAGACGTGCGGTACAATACCCTTCGCTGGATGGTAAAACCCGGCGACGGATATGCAGTAGGACCTTCGCGGACAGACCCTTTCACCGGACAAATTTACGACGCCGATATCCGCTTCAGTGCCGACATGATTCGTTATGCTTTCAGAGAGTTTGATGAGGTTGTGGAGCCCGGGAAATATTTCCACGACGCCGGGGGCAACCTGGAAGAACCCCCTTTTCTCAATTTGATGAATTGTACATATGCGAAGGGAGCGATCCGTCAACTGGCATTCGGGTTCAGCATATTGGAAGCCCGTGAACATCTCACGCCGTCATCCGACGCCGCAAAAAAATATGTAAATGAATTCCTGACCCATGTGGCAGCCCACGAAGTGGGACACACCCTCGGCCTTCGCCATAATTTCAGAGCAAGCACCTCACAGACGATGAAGTCCATTCAGGATCGCAGCATTACCGCCGCAGAGGGAATAACCGGCTCCCTAATGGATTATATTCCGGTTAATCTGGCCCCGAAAGATGCACGACAAGGTCAATACTGGCAAACCAATGTCGGCACCTATGATTTCTGGGCCATAGAGTATGCGTACAAACCGATCTCGGGGAAAACGCCTGAAGATGAATTGGGTGAACTCTCAAAAATAGCAAGCAGGGTGGCCGAGCCCAAATTGGCTTACGGCACCGATGAGGATGGATTTGGTTTTGCCCCGCAGGGAATGGACCCTGTGACCAATGTCTGGGACCTCTCGGACGAACCCATGGCGTACTATGAGACCCGCATCGCCCTTGCAGATGAAATTCTAACGACTCTGGAAAAGAACTTTGAGACCAAGGGACAACGATATCAAAAACTCCGGATGGTCTTTGGGCAAGCCATCAGGGAATACTTTCTTGCCAGCGCGACCGTATCCAAATTTGTCGGCGGCATGTATCATCGGCGGGATCACGTCGGAGACCCCAATGGCAGACTTCCATTTGAACCTGTTCCGGCTGAAAAGCAGCTGGCTGCTCTTACGTTTATCAATACCCATATTCTGGGACCGGAGGCATTCCGATTTTCACCCGATCTTCTGAACAAACTGGCTTCGGAACGTTTCTACGATTTTGATTTTTCGATTTTCTACCAACCGCGAGCAGACTATCCGGTGCACGACATCGTTCTGGCCATTCAGCGGTTTGCCATCGACAGGATGTTCCATCCGATCGTTCTTAACCGGATACTCGACATGCAACTGCACTACAAGACGGGAGAAAAGGTGTTTCAGATGGAAGATCTGTTTTCCGGTGTCAGAACCGCGGTATGGAGCGAACTCGAAACTGGAAAAAACATCAATAGTTTCCGCCGAAACCTTCAACGATCGCACTTGGATAGGATTTCGTGGTTGGCGCTGCATCCCATGCTCTCGGCCTATTACACGCCGTCAAGTGGAAGCCAGCCGGCCGGCTACTTCCTCTCTCCTCAGGATGCATCCACACTCGCCCGGGCAGACCTTATTCAACTACGTGGTGCCATCGAAACGGTCCTGAAAATGGGTGGCCTCGACACGATGACACGTGCACATCTGGACGATTGTCTCACCCAAATCAATGCAACCGTCGATGCGAAAGGAATCCGCTAGACTTAAAACCAACTGAAAAAGGGCTCCCGAAAATGGAGCCCTTAATTGTTTTACTTATCCACAGAATTCAAATCAACACCGGTTCTCCCAGATCCGGCAATTTCAGTTGACCGTCCAGTTTTCCCTGTTCGTTAAGTTCTTTTAGCCAACGAATCGGCTCTCCCCGGGGCTCATCGGCCAGGTCGAAGGTGCCGAAATGCATGGGAATGAAGGTCTTGGCGCCCAGTTCATTGAAGGCGCGCACCGCTTCTTCCGGATCGGTATGATTTCCTCGCATGATGCCTGGAGGCTTGTATGCGCCGATGGGCATTAATGCATAGTCGATGCCTGGAAACAACTTACCAAGTTCGGAAAAATGGGGTGCGTACCCCGTATCGCCCGCGAAATAAATCTTTTTTTCCGGAGTTTCGATCATAAAACTCCCCCACAAGATCTTGTTCCGGTCCCAGGGGACGCGCAGATACCAGTGCTGTGCAGGTAAGAAACTTATCTTGAACGACTCATCGATCTGATATACCTGATACCAGCCGGCCTCCTGAATGTGCACGTCTGAATTCATCTTTTCCAATAGCTTCTTCATTCGAAGAGGTGCCAATACCGTCGTCCCTTGACCGTTCAGTTTCTCCATGGATTCTGAATCCAGATGATCATAGTGTCCGTGTGAGATGAGAATGTAGTCTGCTCGAATTTTTTCTATTGGAAGCGGCAGCGCCGTGAATCTTTTTTGAAACGGTGGAGCTGTCAAACAAGGATCGGTGAGAATCCATTTTCCATTCAGCCGAATCAGGAACGACGCGTGACCAAGCCAAATGATGCAATCCTGCGTTACGCTTGTCTGATCCAACGGGTGCACGGGAATCTGGTAGTTCTCCTTCTCCTTCTCTTCCTTTTGTGGATTTGGACTCAGAAACCAGCCCAGGACCTGACCAAAGGATTTGTCTGTGTTGGCCATTCCGGCGTTCATGAATCGTCCATTCGCAAAAGGATTGCCTTTGTAGCCGTTCACCAGCGTTTCCAGATTCTCGTTACGCAGAAACCGCGTTTCCGAATCGGCATCGCCTCCGGGCCAGGGAAGTTTCCCGCCAAGGAAAGACAGCCCGAAATACTTCACAAATTTTCTGCGTGGGAGGACCATGGTATCATTTCTGCTTATTGAAGATTTCTTTCATCGTCTGTGTAATCCATAACGCCGCACCGGTTACTATCATTCCCGTCAGAACAAAAATAATGCCGACAATCCAGGAGGCGGAGAAGCTGCCTTTCCATTGACCGGTCCCGCGAATCCATACAAAGTATGATTCGCATACAACCATGTAATCCACAGCGGTAAGAACAATGTAAAATAGTCCAGCCATCACAAAATACCGGCTCTTGTTCAACTTCCAATCGAGCACTGCGGCTCCCGCCAGAAACAGCAGTGCGAGTCCCGGTACTCCATACGTCAACAACTCGGCGTTCCGATGGTAGATTTGATGGATCGCGTCTATGCCAAGATCACTCTGCAGCGCCTGAACGGACTGGACGGCAAAATAAATCAGGCTCCCAAAGGAGACGACCATAAGTATGACGTAAAACTGTTCGATGCGCTTCAAACGGATACCAGTTTTAGTTCGATCAGCGCCTTTTTGATGCGCTCAAAGCTGCGATGAATATCATTGTCCAGCCCTACAGAAACCCTTACCAGACCGTCGCTGAGCCCCATTCTTTTTCTTTCTGCTTCCGGAATTTCCGAAGAGGTACTGTGGCCGGGAGCACTGAACAGCGTCTTGAAGTATCCCAAACTCACCGCCAGGTATCCGACCTTTTCCTCCTGCATTCGGGTCATAAGCTCATCGGCTTTAGCTTCCTCTTCCACATCCAATGCAAGCATGCCTCCAAATCCGAAGTCCCAATTCATGATGGTTTTCATGAGCGCATGCTGCGGATGGCCCGGAAGACCGGGATAGTGGACTCGCAGGCCCAGCTTGTCAAGCTCAGTTGCCATGTACAGAGCATTGGCACTGTGTTGTTTTACGCGTATATGAAGGCTGTGAAGATTTTTCAAAATGCTTGCCGCGCGGTAACTGTCCAAAACCGGACCAAACAACATGCAGGCTCCCTCATTGATGTCGGTTAGTTGATGCACCAATTCACTCGTTGTGCAAATACATCCGGCGACGCAATCGCTGGTTCCATTGATAAATTTCGTCATGCTGTGAATGACAACGTCGGCGCCAAGCCGAATCGGCGAAATGGACATCGGGCTGAACGTGTTATCCACGACCAGCTTCATCCCGTGCCCATGGGCCAGTTTTGATAACTCCGGCAAATCAGCTACCTCGAGCAGCGGATTGCTGACCGCTTCGGTATACAAAACACGCGTCTTGGAAGTAATTTGTTTCTTCACCTCGTCCACATCCTGCATGTTCACAAATTTGACGGTAATACCCAGCCGGGGAAGAAAATTCTTGAATAACGCGTACGTACCGCCGTAGATGGTCCGGCTTGATAATATTTCGTCCCCGGAATGACACAGCTGAAGTATCACACAGGAAATTGCCGACATTCCGGATGCGGTAACCTGTGCCGCCTCGCTGTCCTCCATCCAGGCCAACGCACGGGCAAGATCCTTGTTGATGGGGTTCCAATGTCTGGAATAGAGAAAGCAGCCTTCGATTTCGTGATCAAACACTTCTTTCATCCGGGTTGGATTCATGAATGTGAACGTCGAAGAATCCGTGATGGACGGATTGACGTCACCGAATTCACCGAACACCAAATAGTCCTGGATTCGTGCGCTGGGATCAAATGTCTGTTTCATAGTATCTCCTGGTATATGGATACAGGTTCTGCGCAATGGCGCATCCTCGCGGCCAGCTTTTTAAAATAGACATTCGCCGAAGCGCGTTCAAGCACCAACATTACCATTGATTTTTAGTCAGATTTTCCAAAATTGAATAGCCTTTCAGTCTTGAATCTGTCATCAAGCAATATCGGAGACCAAGCCATGAGCGAGTCGAAGCTTTCGTCATCGGCACAATCGAGCGAAGTTTTTCATCCCTCCGCACAGGTGGTCGAACAGGCCATTGTTCGGGATTACGATGCGATCTACAAGCGATCAATCGAAGACCGGGAATCTTTCTGGGCGGAAGAAGCGGCGAAACTCGACTGGTACGAGCCGTGGAAGAAGGTTTTGGACGACAGCAAGAAACCTTTTTACCAGTGGTTTGTGGGTGGAAAAACCAACATTGTTCAAAATGCCATCGATAGGCACTTGAAGACGTGGCGTCGGAACAAGCTTGCATTGATCTGGGAAGGAGAACCTGGAGATGTTCGCACTTTTTCCTATCATGCATTGAATCGCGAAGTATCAAAGTTCGCCAACGTCCTTAAAAGCATGGGGGTTCGGAAAGGCGAGATTGTCACGATTTACATGCCTCAGATACCCGAGCTGATGTTCGCCATGCTGGCCTGTGCGAAGGTCGGCGCTGCGCACAGTGTTGTCTACGGGGGATTCAGTGTAGAAGCGCTTGCCGCCCGTATTGAAGATGCAAAGTCTCGTGTGGTCATTACCGCCGATGGCGGATGGAGGCGCGGCAAAGTGAATGATCTGAAAGCCATCGCCAATGATGCCATGCGAAAATCACCAACCGTGGAAGTCTGTATTTGTGTTCGCCGCACTGGTCATGACGTTGACATGGAAACCGATCGGGATTTCTGGTATGATGATCTGATGGGACTTCCGATCGCCAATCCCCGGTGCCCTACCGAAGTCACGGATGCAGAGGACATGCTGTTTATTCTGTACACATCGGGAACCACCGGCAAGCCCAAGGGGTTGGTGCACACGCATGGTGGCTACTCCGTGTACACTTCATCCACGCACCGTTACGTATTCGATATCAAGGATGAGGACCGCTGGTGGTGCGCGGCCGATCCCGGATGGATTACGGGACACAGCTACATTGTATATGGACCTCTCATCAACGGTACAACAGTGGTCATGTACGAAGGAGCACCCAACCATCCCTACCCCAACAGGTGGTGGCAAATGGTAGAGAAGTACGGTATTACGATTCTGTACACGTCTCCCACGGCCATTCGAGGGTTGATGCGGTATGGCGATGCATGGCCGAAACGGCATGATATCAGTTCCCTGCGCCTGCTGGGTTCCGTCGGAGAACCCATTAATCCCGAAGCCTGGAAATGGTACCATAAAGT
>JAGQUY010000287.1:3358-3804 GCA_020438245.1 Bacteroidota bacterium | reverse complement strand
TTGACGTCCAGGTTGTTGATGAACTGGGACTGATAATAATAGCCCCAGGCTCCTCGAAGCACCGTCCGATCGTCAATCGCATATGCCATAGCCACGCGAGGACTCCACAGTTTGTCCTTCGTGTAGCTGGCGTAGTCATAGCGTAACCCTGCATCCATGGTGAGTTTCCGGAGCAACTTATATCTCGCACTTACATAAAGACTCAGTTGGCGGCCGCTCGGCGTCAGGTTTACTGTTCTCGTTGTATCGTAGGTATAAAGTTGCTCGGAGGCATCCGGCCGGAGTTCATTCAAGTGCATGAAGTAGTCATACTTGACGCGAGATTGTTTAATATCAAAGCCGGAGCGAATGGACATTTTCTTTGATACCTGCCAATTCCAGTCCTGTTTAAGTCCAAAGAAAGAATAGTCGCGCTTGTCTGTCAGCTGGAAGTTTCCTTTATCTGA
>JAGQUY010000287.1:0-3201 GCA_020438245.1 Bacteroidota bacterium | reverse complement strand
ATTCCTTCGACATCGCTGATTTTGGCCTGGTCTCCGGCATGGAGTGCATAAACGGATACCGTGTGCTTGGGGCTGAGAATATAGTCCACCTTACCCATCATGTCGTAGAAGCTGGGTGAAACGCTTTGATCCAACGTATTCTCCTCCGCGGTGGGATCCAGCTTGAAGAGCACGTCGAGCATGCCACGTCGGGCCGAAACAAGATAAAAACCTCTACCGTCGGCGAAGGAGCCGTCGCTATACGCCCGCGCATTGGTAACACTGAGGCCGACTGAGGAATGTCGCTGGCCGTCGGTATTTCCTTTTGTTTTCATCGCAAAAACGCCGCTCAATCGATTTCCGTATACGGCCGAAAAGCCACCCGTGTTCAATTCGATGCCGTCGATGGTTTCGATATCAACGATGCTGAATAGCCCGCCGGAATAGTCCCGTTGATGGAACGGTTCGTAAAGCTCCATACCGTCTACCGTGATCAATACTTCGTCCGACTCGCCGCCGCGTATCGTGAATTTGGAAGAATAGTCCGATGACGCAATTCCGGGAAGACGGGTAACCGCACGCGTCACATCTTCCGCCCACGACATTTCCTTCATGTCATCGCCCGTCATGGTTTGCTTCGAGGGTTGCGTACCGAGAATGGAGAAACTGCCGGGCGATACCACGATCGCGTCCAGCTGAATGGCCTCTTCGAGCAGGTCAACAGCCGAAAGGTTGGTTGTTTCACCGGCGGTTACTTGAATGTCACGCACTTTCTTTTCCGCGTGACCAATGTAGCTGAATTTAAGAGTGTAGGTTCCGGCTTTGAGTTTGGATATCAGAAACGCGCCATTTCGGTCGGTCGTGGTGCCGGCGCGGGTTCCTTCTACCGTTATGTTTACACCCCGCAGAGGTTTTTCCGTTGCTGCATCTCTAACAATACCCTGTATTTGTCCGCGATGCTGGGCGAACGAAACTTGAGGGCCGCCGGTGATTATACATAACGTAAATGAACAAATAGCAATAAGTCTCATGATATTCCTCCGGGAGTTGTTGCGGTGATAGCATCAACTTACAGACTGAACCTTAAGTGAAGCTTAATTTTCAGTTGAGGATATTAGATGGTATCTATTGGAAATACGATGAGTAAAGGTGGATTGGAGAAAAATATGTTCGATCAGGAATCTGCTGTCAAGGCTTCAGCTTCCATTTCG
Organism: Bacteroidota bacterium; assembly: GCA_020438245.1. Taxonomy (GTDB): domain Bacteria; phylum CLD3; class CLD3; order SB21; family SB21; genus JAGQUY01. Next base: position 2,011 of record JAGQUY010000287.1, on the reverse strand, counting down.
ACGAGGTATTCCTCGCCGACGAGGGTGGCTTGAACGAGCGTATTTGCAGGGAGAATATTTTTGAATCGTTCGCCATGCACTCGGGCGATCGCTTCCCAGTCATCTACGTTGCGGACAAAAACACGCGTACGGACAACATCGGATAAACTTCCGCCAAGCGACTGCAACGCGCCTTCGATTTTATCAATGACGAAGTGTGCCTGTGCCGCGGGGTCGTTGCCGCCGATTGACCGCTTCCCGTGCGTTGCGGTGGTGCCTGAAACCCAGATCCTGTTTCCCCGACGAACGGCACGGCTGAATCCGCCTATATCCTCCCAAATCGTGCCGCTTAAAGCCCATGTGCGGTCGTCGTTCCCTTTTTTTGATTGAAACGGAGGCGGCATGGTTTCAATATGATGGCTGAGATCGCCAGAGGCCGTCAGGAACGGCGGTCTTCTATACTCATCACCGCAGTCGCTATGGGCCGGTTTCAGGTTGGCCATCGCCTTTTCAATCATTGACCTGTCTTCGTCATCCAGCTTGATGGAAAATATGCGCAGCGTCTCCGCAATGTGTTCACTTCGTCCTGGCCGCGCCCCGATAATTACTCCGGCAACGGCAGTCTGATCCAGAATATAACGGCATGCAATATTGGGAATAGAGACTCGGTGTTTTCTTGCCACTTGACCGGCCGCGATAAGGATGTTCTGATAGACTGACCAGCCCCCTCCGGCATCGATGAACCGTTTGTATTTCATCAACGACCAGGAAAGCAGGTCGCTCGAGGAAGGTTCCGGTTTGCCAAGCCATTTTTCGGAAAGCAATCCTCCTGCAACCGTGCCATAGGCAAGAAGTCCGATACTGTGCTGTCGACAGAAGTCTGTCATGCTGTGAAGCGCACGCCGATCGATGAGTGAAAAGCAAACTTGATTGCTGATCACGGGAATACCGCTTTCGATTACGATCCGAAGATGCGCGGTATCAAAATTAGTAAGTCCGAGATGGTGTACGAGTCCTTCTTCTTTGAGCTCCTTCAGCCAAAAAAGGCAATCCAGCCATCGCGGATCGGCATAATTCCAAGCGTGGAATTGGAGCAAATCGATTCGATCACTGTGCATCCGTTTAAGCGCCCGTTGAACGGCATTTCGGACGTCCTCTCTTTTGACGGGGCCGGGAGTGGGAACCCACTTCGTGAACAGTTGAACTGGAGAGGCATAGGTATTTCTCAGCACTCCGGCAATTTCTTCGGACGACCCGTAATGGTCTGCCATGTCAAAACTGGTCAGGCCCGCCTTTGCGTACGACGTTAACGCATCAGCGGCCGATATAGGGTCCACCTTTTTTCCGTCGCGTTCCATGTCGGCAACTTGCCATAATCCCGTAAGGACTCGGGAAATGCTCAGATCTGGCGCAAGATCGAATCGTTCAACAGTCAAATCGGCATCCTTTCATCGTCTTATTCCGGCGGAAGTGTTAGAAACAGTTTCTTCAATTCCACACCGTTCTTCTTCAATTTGGAAACTTCGCGCACATATACAATCGTCGCAATGGCCATGACAATCAGCCAGACGTAGGTGGAATGGTGCGCCCAGTTTGTAAATGCGGAGGTCAGATCCTTCCAAATATGCACAGCCAGAAAGCCGCCGAGTACGGTGACGCCGATCGCTGCCAGCGGGGCATGTATTTTCCGTGACGAGAAGACACGGATTTCCACCGCTATTTCCGGATTGTGATGATGCAAGGTAATTACAGAGATGCACATTAACAAAAAGTTGACCAACATAGAGATCACGAGAATGTCGATTCCTAAAAAAAAGTCACTGGCCAGATGATTGCCCAGAATTCCAAGAGATGCCATACCGCCGCTGGCGACAATGGCTATATGGGGCACATGACGCGTCGGATGCACACGGGAGAATGCCCGCGGAAAAATGCCATCCTCTGCCCACGCAAACATCAATCGGGAAACGGCGAGCAACATGGCCGGCAGATCGTTGATCAGTCCGACGGCTGCACCTGCGACAATGGCAAC
>JAGQUY010000286.1 GCA_020438245.1 Bacteroidota bacterium | reverse complement strand
ATGATATTCAAAATGAGGGCATGCCTTCGAATGATATCACCGGAATTATTATCGATGACAAATCCGTAGTCTGGATAACGACCGGCGCTGGCATTGGGAAATACGACGGAAAGAAGTGGGAGACTATCAATCACACGAAGGGACTCCTTGATGATGTGGCCAATTGCATAGCCGAAGATGCATCCGGTCGGATTTGGGTTGGCACTTCGTCGGGCCTGACCTCTTATGACGGCACGCAGTGGACAGTCTATGATACGTCGAATTCCCCGATTGGGGATCTCAGTATTCGTACTGTTAATGTGGGCCCCGATCAAAGTATATGGGTTGGGACGTCTCGCGGCTTGGCCCGATACGACGGCAAGAAGTGGGATATGTTCACCGCAGACAGTACGGGCTTGCCGGACAATGTGATCAAAGCCGTGGAGTTCGGAAATGGACAAACGGTTTGGGTTGGCACGTCTAAAGGCCTTGCCCATTATGATGGCAAGGTCTGGACTTCTTTCAAAGCGGGTGAATATCCTCTTCCATCCAACAAAATCAGCGCCCTCCGGATTGATTCGAGAGGCAATCTTTGGATTGCCACGGAAAAGGATGGACTTTGCGTATACAAGGCCGGAGGTGTTGAGTTGGTAGACGAAGAGAAATAGGTTCAGGTATCGCATGTCTACACTTTGTACAGATCGCGAGCGACAAATTCTTCAATATATTGTCCAGTATTTTATTGATACGGGAAGTCCGGTCGGTTCACGGTCTATTTCCAAGAGCCTTCCTCTTGATTTGAGCGCTGCGACCATTCGGAATATTATGGCCGATCTGGAAGACAAAGGCCTCTTGCAACATCCGCATACTTCAGCCGGTCGTATTCCGACTGACAAAGGATATCGATGGTACGTAGACGACTTGGTTGGGGAGGACTCGTTGTCAACCGGCGAACGGGTTTTTTTGAAACAGCATTTGAGCGAGGTGAGGCAGAAGATAACAAGAATATCCGACGGAATTGACGAGATTCTCTTTCATTCTTCCAAAGCGTTGGCGCGAATATCCAACGAGTTGGGTATTATTTTGTCGCCCCAGTTCAATAGTTGTGTGTTCGACAAGCTCTCGTTGAATAACCTGTCGAGCGAGCGTGTGCTGGTCGAGTTGAACCTTCGATCCGGGGTGATTAAATCCCTCGTTCTGGAAATATCGGCGTCTCTTGACTCGGACGAATTGCGGGCCATTCAGCGAGCGTTGAATGAACGATTGGGCGGACTTACGGTTTCGGAAATTCGAAAAACACTGTCTGATCGTGTCGGGGATCTGCGATATCGCTTGGAGGACCGTGAAGAAAAATTTCTGAAAGTATTTCTGAGCGAAGGTCACCGACTGTTTGATTTTGAGGACAACACCAAGCTGACGTTTGCCGGAACCAACAATATTTTGACGAAGCCGGAGTTTCAACTCTCAACCGACGCGTACTCTATTATCGAGATGCTCGAAGAAAAACAAAAACTGGTCCAGTTGCTAAGTGCCCGTTCTACTCCCGGCGTTTCTGTTACCATCGGCGAAGAGAATGACAGTGCGGATCTGAATGGTCTCACAATTATTACCGCGCCGTATTCGGTCGCAGGAGTTGGCGGCACGGTTGGCATTCTCGGACCCAAAAGGATGCCGTATGCCAAAATCATACCACTGGTAAGGCACACAGCCCGGCTGCTTAACGAAACCCTGAATGAAACCTTGTATGAAACCCAAAACGAAAACTGATGGAGACCATGAGCGATAAGTCGGAAGAGTTAAGAGAAACACAGCTGTCGGACGAGACGGCGGATGAAAAAGACTTTTTGGAGGAAGAGAGTTCTGTGGGGGTTACCGCCGAGGGACAGGAAACAGAACGATCGGGGGAGGACCAGGCAGAACTTCTACGCGACCAACTGTTGCGAACCATGGCAGATTTCGAGAACTTCAAGAAAAGAAAACAGAAAGAATTCTCCGATCTTGTTCAACACGCCAACGAAAGGCTGATTGTGGATATGCTGCCTGTTCTTGACGATTTCGAACGGGCACTCAAGGCATCACG
>JAGQUY010000285.1 GCA_020438245.1 Bacteroidota bacterium | reverse complement strand
ACATAATTCCACATGATCTGCTGAATCTCATCCCGGTTGTGCTCAATAAGAACCCACTCTTCATTTTGAAAGGTTCCCGAGTCATCCCACGTCGGAAAGGTGGGGAAATCTGAGCGGCTTTGTTGGGGCTGATTTCTGGCATGATGGAATACTTGGTCGGCGAATACTACCGCTTCCAAGAGAGAATTGCTGGCCAAGCGATTGGCGCCGTGTACACCGGTCATGGCGACTTCTCCGCAGGCATACAACCGTTGGAGATCCGTGCATCCGTTTAAATCGGTCAGAATGCCTCCGCACATGTAATGGGCTGCGGGTACGACAGGTACGGGTTCTGAGGTAATATCAATCTTGTGTTCCAGACATCGGCGATAGATATTCGGGAAATGTTCGCGAATACGCCCGGCTTCCAAATGCCTCAAATCCAGAAAGACGCATGATTCTCCGCTTTTCTTCATTTCCGCATCGATGGCGCGGGCAACAATATCCCTTGGTGCCAACTCCCCTTGAGGGTCGTATCGATCCATAAACCGATGACCGGAGCTGTTCGTCAAATGGGCGCCGAATCCCCGAACCGCCTCACTGATGAGGAAGGATTGCGCATCGGGGTGGAACAGGGTGGTCGGGTGGAACTGCATGAACTCGAGATTACTTACCCTGGCGCCCGCTCGATATGCCATTGCAACGCCGTCTCCCGTTGCAATTTTGGGGTTGGTAGTGTGGCGGTACACCTGCCCGCAACCCCCGGTAGCCAAAATAGTAATTGGGGACAAGAATGTCAGAACCTGGTCTGCCTCCAAATCCAGCGCATACGCACCATAGCACGTGATGGAATCAAGCGTTCTGACGTCCATTCCCAGGTGGTGCTCAGTCAGGAGTTCCAGGGCGATGTGATTTTCAAAGATGCGGATGTTAGCATTTGAATGCACCGCTCCGATCAGTGCCCGTTCAATTTCACGTCCAGTCAGATCCTTGGAGTGAACAATTCGATGTCTGGAATGCCCGCCCTCCTTACCCAAATCAAGCCGTCCTTCGGAGTACGTAAACTGAACTCCAACATCCACCAGCTCCTTTATTGCTGCGGGCCCATGCGTTACAAGCAGGTTTACAGCCTCTTCATGACACAATCCCGCGCCTGCGGTAAGAGTGTCTTTGATATGATCCTCAAAGCTGTCAGACGGATCGATTACGGACGCAATTCCGCCTTGAGCATAATTGGTATTGCTTTCGCTGTCATTTTTTTTGGTGATGATCGAAACGCTGCCGACTTGTGCGCATTTTAGGGCCGTTGTATAGCCTGCAATACCGGACCCGATTACGAGAAAATCAGAGAATACCGACGTGTCCATCGGAATGTCGGTCAGGCTACGGCCAGCTTGGCGCCGGCATCTTTCTTTCCATTGGGGTGATGATGCGTTCGGTCGCTTTTGTGGATCAGCGCCGCCTTGACAAAATCGCGGAAAAGGGGATGGGCCACAATGGCCCTTGATTTCAATTCAGGGTGGAATTGGACACCGACGAACCAAGGATGGTTCTTTATTTCTATGATCTCGACTAACTTCTGATCAGGCGATAGTCCAGAAAAAACCATACCCTTCTGCTCAAATTGAGAAATATAGGCGTTGTTGAATTCATACCGATGGCGATGGCGTTCACTGATCAGATCGCTGCCGTATGCCGAGAAAGCCTTTGTGTTCTTCTTAACTACACACGGATAGGCACCAAGCCGCATGGTTGCGCCCATTTCTTTGACATGCTTCTGCGATTCCATCAAATCGATGACAGGGTGTTTTGTGCGCTTCGAGAACTCGCTGCTATTGGCCCCGGTCAGGTCGCAGACATTCCTGGCAAATTCAACACTGGCACACTGCATGCCCAGACAAATACCGAAAAACGGGATCTTATTTTCCCGCGCATGTTGGACCGCTTTAATCATACCCTCTATTCCCCGTTCCCCAAACCCGCCGGGAACGAGAATTCCGTCGACATCGCTGAACATATCACTGGGATTCGAGTCATCCAAAAGGCCCGAATCCGTCCATTGAATTTCCACCTTTGCATTATTTTCCACGCCGGCATGGACAAAGGACTCGATGATACTCTTGTAGGCATCCGGAAGGCCGGTGTACTTTCCGCATACGGCTATCTTGACCTCCTGGTCCGGGTGATATACCCGATCGATAAGGCGTGTCCATGCACCCAAATCAAAACTTTGACCACGGATATTAAGTCTCCGCAAGACCAATTCATCGAGCCCGTTTTGATGCATGATCAGGGGTACTTCGTAGATTGACGAGACATCGGAGGCCTCGATGACTGCGTCGGTAATTACATTACAAAACAACCCAATTTTTGCGCGGAGTTCTTTGGAGAGTTTCTTTTCTGATCGACATAGAAGAATATCGGGCTGAATTCCAATTTCGCGAAGCTTCATAACACTGTGCTGGGTTGGCTTCGTCTTTAGTTCATCGGCGGCCCGTATGAAGGGAACGAGCGTTACGTGAATATTAATAGTGTTCTTGGCGCCTACTTCCAGACAGAACTGGCGGATGGCTTCCAAGAATGGGAGACTTTCAATATCGCCAACCGTGCCTCCGATTTCCGTAATGATGACGTCATGACCTTCGCTTGCCAATCCGCGAATGCGTTCCTTGATTTCGTCGGTGATGTGGGGTATGACCTGGACAGTTGCTCCCAGATAGTCTCCCTTGCGTTCACGGTCAATCACTGCTTTATAGACCTTTCCGGTAGTGTGACTGTTCCGCGCATCCATATTTGCATCCATGAAGCGTTCGTAGTGTCCCAGATCAAGATCGGTTTCAGCTCCATCGTCTGTTACAAAAACCTCTCCGTGTTGATACGGACTCATGGTACCCGGATCTACATTAATGTATGGATCGAATTTTTGAATGGTTACGGACAATCCCCTGGCTTTCAACAGCATTCCCAAACTTGCCGCCGCGATACCTTTGCCCAATGAAGAGATGACTCCGCCGGTTACAAAAATGTATTTGGTCTGCTTCTTGCGCCGTTGAGCCATAATTGGGGCCTTGAGATTTTAATATATGATTACGAGAGACCTTTGGGGGCCTCCTGAATACTGTCTAGCCAACGACCTTGGGCACCACAAAATACTGCCATGCTTTTTCAGGTGCGTTTTGAAGCACTTTGTCTACGGGCAGACTCTCCCGAACTTCATCTTCGCGGAAAACATCCGGGTAGGTAATGGGATGATAAGTAGTATCAACCGAAGTAGTATCAAGTTCATTCAGTTTGTCCATGTACTCCAGGATGGAATTCAATTGAGTCGTCATTCGCGCAATCCCGGGCTCATCGAACTCCAAATGGGCCAGCGCGGCTATTTTATGGACATCCTCTTGGCTAACGGGCATAATTTCTCCAAAATTCCTCCGAATATAGGTCAATCACCAAGGAATGTCAATGGTTTTGGAGGGAAGACCCGCGCCGGAGGCCTCTTGCCAGGTTGGCGCCGGGCTGGAGCTGGTGTTGATTTAAATCTATGTAGTTTATATATTAACGCTTACCGAAATTCGATTGGATACAACGTGCTTTTCCTGCTACATATGCTGCTGTGTCTGTTGGGGCTTCAGCCCGAACAAACATCGATTGCCGGCTACAAGGCTAAGATAACCACCCGCATCTTCGAGGATTGCTCTCTGTGGCGCTCTGTCGAATTAGACCTGAACCCGGATATTCCAGAAGGATTGGTCTTTAAGAAAGCACGTCTCGAAAAATACGGATATAACTGCCGTGAAATAGTGACCGACAGTAGTCTCACCCTGACTGCCGAGCGGGTATTTCTTTGCGCTATAGACAGTTGCGAATTTGAGGATGCATTTGGCAGTTTCAAAATCCGTCGTATCGACAATGAAATACTTTTTCGGGAACAGTTTAGCAACCATTTTTTGATGGATGAAGTTCAAGGATCCATGGTGCGTCAGGATACGGCTGCAGCCAAGGTCTTATTGGCAGACACGCAGTTTGACTTTAAGATCTTGGTATCGGGAAAGATGGTAAGGGTCAATATCGGAGAATTTGACCGCAATTCAGCCTGGTGGAGGTACGATATTGAAGAGCTATACTCGCATGAATTCATGGTCATGGAAGCGGTATTCAGCGTTGAGCGCAGGGATACGATTGCCTATGTCGGGTTTTTCATCGGCGGCATCTTGGTTGTCATTGCGCTATTGTTTTTATTGAAGTACTACCTTGCATGGCGGGCTACCGGCCAAAATAAAGCTTGAATTGCAGTCAAGGTATGTGCAGATTTTATTATTCATAGAACATTATCCACTTAAGTTCAGTGAGGTATTATGAGTTACAAAGAAGAAGTCCACGGCGATGTTTATGTTTTGAGCCTTAAGGGTAAACTGATGGGTGGTTCTGAGACGGCGGAGGTTCACGACCGCATCAAACAGTTGTCGCAAGTGGGCGTGAAACGGGTCGTACTCGATTTGGGCGGCGTGAAGTGGATGAACAGCTCCGGATTGGGTGCTCTCATGTCCAGCATGACAACCATGAAAAACGGCGGTGGAGATCTTCGTTTGTCTTCCGTGGCGGAAAAAGTTGAGAGTCTGCTTATTATCACGCAGTTGCTTAAAATCTTCAAAACCTACGAAAACGTCGATTCTGCAGTAAAAAGTTATCACGAAGCATAGGCCGCCATTCTCTTGTTATGGCTTACAGATCCATTATGTTTGGAACACCGTAGTCCATGGGGGGAACACCCGGAATGTCCTGAACGTCTGGACACTATCCAGCGATATCTGGTTAAAGACGGTCTAACAGAGATATTTAAGGTCGAAAAAGCCGGTACTGCTACTCATGAGCAAATCCTGGCGGTTCACACCAAGTCGCACTTGGAAGCAGTTCGTACAGGTTGCGAGAAAGAAAGCATGCTTGATCCTGATACCTACGTAAATACGCATTCACTTGCAGCTGCCTTGAGCGCTGCAGGATGTGTCGTAAAGGCTGTGGATGAAGTGGTCCAAGGAAATACTCAGACAGCTTTTTGTGCGGTCAGACCTCCCGGGCACCATGCTGAAAGCGGCAGAGCAATGGGATTTTGTCTATTTAATAATGTGGCTATTGGTGCCAGGCATGCCCAAGCCAGGGGGTTAAAGAAAATCTTCATTCTGGATTGGGACGTGCATCATGGAAACGGGACAGAAGAAATTTTTTATGAGGATTCATCCGTGTTCTATTTGAGTATCCATGAATTTCCGTTGTATCCGGGAACCGGTCGGGCAGACAGCATAGGGATAAAAACCGGAGAAGGATTTACCTTGAACATCCCGCTCCCAGCTGAGTCCAGTGACCGCGATTATATTGACATTCTTGAGTCCAGCGTGGCTCCGACGATTGAGCATTTTCAGCCTGATCTGATCATGATCTCCGCAGGTTTTGACGCTCACGAACGGGATCCATTGGGTCACATGAATGTCAGTCCGGATGGGTTCGCCCATATGACCAAAATTGTCCGTGATCTGGCAAATCAATGGTGCGGTGGGAAAGTGATTTCGGTCCTTGAAGGAGGCTATGATCTGACCGCACTTGGCGAGTCAGTCTCTGCACACCTTCGAGTGCTGGCCAATGCGTAGGCCTCTTTGTATGTTGGTCCTGCTCGGATCAACCGTATTCGGCCAGGGAACCGCTGAATCGGTGGTTCAGCCGTTTTCCGTCGACAGCCTTGGCAAGTCTCCATGGGGAGCTGTGGGACGCTCTTTGCTGGTACCGGGGTGGGGGCAGGTCTATAATGACAGCTGGTGGAAGGCTCCGCTATTCATTGCCGGGGATGTATCTATGCTGTGGCTTTACCAGATCAAGAACCGAAAGGTAAACCGGATTGAGCGCAGCCGTTCTCAGATTGATTTCCAATTAAAAAGGGATCCGTTCTTGACTACCGAACAGAAATCCATTCTCCAAAGTCGCTTCAATAACCTTACAGGAAATCTGGATGGTGCACTGAATGACCGGAATCTATATGGGTGGCTTTTTGCGATTTCACATTTGCTGGGTTTGGTGGATGCATACGTCGATGCCCATTTGTTTCAATTTGGGCAGAAAATGGATGTTGCGTTCATCGGTATGCCCGGGTCAACCCAAGCCACTATCCAAATTCAATGGTAGCATTTTGAAATGAGCACGTTTACAACCGAAACAGCCGGAGCTGGATCTTTGAAACCACCGCAGCCCTTACACGACATTCTTGTTGTCGATGACGAAGTGGACAACTTGGATCTCCTAAAACGGACTTTTCGAAGAGACTACAATGTTTACACGGCAAACAGCGGAGTCGCGGCCATCGAACTGCTCCAGGAAAGGGAATTTGCAGTTATTGTCAGTGATCAAAGAATGCCGGAGATGACCGGTGTCGAGCTGCTTCAAAAATCCCACGAGATGTACCCACATACTATTCGAATCTTGCTGACCGGATATACCGATATCAATGCACTGGTTGACGCCATCAACATGGGGCATGTTTACCGCTATGTGACCAAACCCTGGAGCCGTGAAGAAATCGTAATGACGGTTCGTCGCGCCGTTGAGCATTATGAAACAACGAAACAGAACTTCCGGTTACTTGATGAATTAAAAATAAAGAATGAGGAGCTCGAGAAAAATTACCTCGAGTTGAAGAGACTGGATGAGTTGAAGACCCGTTTCATGGTTATTTCGAGTCATGAATTACGTACTCCGGCATCCATCATTTCAGGAAATCTGGAATTGCTCATGTCTGGCGCGATGGGCGATTTTTCGAGTGAGCAGTTGGAAATTATTGAAAACGCTTCAAAAGGGACTTCGCGACTCATCGAGCTTATTGAAGACATTCTGTCGGTTCTGCGTATCGATTCGCACCAGCTCAAACTCAACATTTCTTCATTCAATTTAAAAGATCTAGTTGAGGAATCGATTCGGAGTACCCAGGTGTTTTTACGCGAGAGAAAACAAACAGTTAAGAATGATGTGCCGAGCGTCACGA